>JBEANX010000180.1:0-10309 GCA_041165245.1 Pseudomonadota bacterium | reverse complement strand
AACCAGCGCGCTTGGCCATCTCGATGGCGGCGAAGGTTTCCGACAAGGTGCCGATCTGGTTGATCTTGATCAAGATCGAGTTGGCGATGCCCTTGTCGATGCCTTCTTTCAGGATCTTGGTGTTGGTCACGAACAGGTCGTCACCCACCAGTTGCACCTTCTTGCCCAGGCGTTCGGTCAGGTGGGCCCAACCGGCCCAGTCGCCTTCGTGCATGCCGTCTTCGATGCTGATGATGGGGTACTTGTCGACCCAGGTGGCCAGCATGTCGGTCCACTGCTCGGCGGTGAGCGACAGGCCCTCGCCTTCCAGGTGGTACTTGCCGTCCTTGTAGAACTCGGAGGCAGCGCAGTCCAGGCCCAGCATGATCTGCTCACCGGCGGTGTAGCCGGCCGCTTCGATGGCCTGCAGGATCAGCTGGATGGCTTCTTCGTGGTTGGCCACGGAAGGCGCGAAACCGCCTTCGTCGCCCACAGCCGTGCTGATGTGCTTGTCGTGCAGGATCTTCTTGAGCGCGTGGAAGACTTCGGCGCCATAGCGCAGGGCTTCGCGGAAGGTGGGCGCGCCCACGGGCAGGATCATGAACTCCTGGATGTCCAGGTTGTTGTTGGCGTGAGCGCCGCCATTGATGACGTTCATCATCGGCACAGGCAGCTGCACCGCACCCATGCCGCCGAAGTAGCGGTACAGGGGGATGCCAGCTTCTTCAGCCGCAGCGCGGGCCACAGCCATCGACACGGCCAGCATGGCATTGGCGCCCAGGCGGCCCTTGTTGTCGGTGCCGTCCAGGTCGATCAGGGTCTTGTCCAGGAAGGCTTGCTCGGAAGCGTCCAGGCCCAGCACGGCTTCAGCGATTTCGGTGTTGATGTGCTCAACGGCCTTCAGAACGCCCTTGCCCAGGTAGCGGGACTTGTCGCCATCGCGCAGCTCGATCGCTTCACGCGAACCGGTCGATGCACCCGAAGGCACGGCTGCACGGCCCATGACGCCGCTTTCCAGCAGCACGTCGCATTCGACGGTGGGGTTGCCTCGGCTGTCAATGATCTCGCGGCCGATGATGTCAACGATGGCGCTCATCTGAAATGTCCTCTAGTGATGTTGAAACTGTCGCTCGCAGGGGTCACCGAGAAGTGACCTGGCCGGCTGTTTTCGGCCAAAACCCGCGAAGGTTAACCGAGCCCGAAGGGTGCCGCGACACCCATTCAGGCGGAGGCGGACATTCCGCTGCCCCGCCTGTGTTTTTCAGGCCTCGAAATTCGACTCCAGGAAGCCGTTCCTCTTGGTGACGCGGTCGAGTTCGACCAAGGTCTCCAGCAAAGCCTTCATGTGCTTGAGCGGCACCGCATTGGGGCCGTCGCTCCAGGCCTTCGACGGATCGGGGTGGGTCTCCATGAAGAGCCCCGCCACGCCGGCCGCCACGCCGGCACGCGCCAGCACCGGCACCATCTCGCGGGCACCACCGCTGGCGCCGCCCAGGCCGCCGGGCTTCTGCACCGAGTGGGTCACGTCAAAGACCACCGGTGCGCCCGACTTGCGCATCTCGGCCAGGCTGGTCATGTCGGCCACGAGGTTGTTGTAGCCAAAGCTCACACCGCGCTCGCAGGCCAGAAAGCGGTCAGGCGACAGGCCGGCTTCCTGCGCGGCAGCGCGGGCCTTGTCGATCACGTTCTTCATGTCCCAGGGCGCGAGGAACTGACCTTTTTTGATGTTGACCGGCTTGCCTGACTTGGCCACCGCACGGATGAAGTCGGTCTGGCGGCACAGGAAGGCCGGGGTCTGCAGCACGTCGACCACGCTGGCGACTTCGGCCACCTGCGATTCATCGTGCACGTCAGTCAGCACCGGCAGGCCAGTCTGGCGGCGCACCTCGTCGAGGATCTGCAGGCCCTTGTCGAGCCCCAAGCCACGGGCGGTGGTGCCCGAGGATCGGTTGGCCTTGTCGAAGGAGCCTTTGTAAATCAGCGGGATGCCCAGGGGGACGCATGCCTCCTGAAGGCGGCCCGCCACCTCGAGCGACAACTCCAATCCTTCGATGGAGCAGGTGCCAGCGATCAGGAAGAAGGGGTGCTCAAGGCCAGCGTCAAAACCGCAGAGTCTCATGGGTGCTTCCTTTGGGCCCGATCAAGCCTGGGTGGTGGCAGCCTGGTGAACCAGCGCAGCTTTGATGTAGCCCGTGAACAGCGGGTGGCCGTCCCAAGGGGTGGACTTGAACTCGGGGTGGAACTGAACGCCCACGTACCAAGGGTGCACCTCACGCGGCAGCTCGACCATTTCGGTGAGCTTTTCGCGCTGGGTGATGGCCGAGATCACCAGGCCCGCTTCACGCAGGCGGTCGAGGTAACGCTCGTTGGCTTCATAACGATGGCGGTGGCGTTCGGTCACGACCGGGCCGTAGATCTCATGGGCGATGGTGCCTGGCGCCACGTCCGAGCTCTGTGCGCCCAAGCGCATGGTGCCCCCGAGATTGGAGCTGGCATCGCGCTTTTGCACGGTGCCGTCGGCGTCCAACCACTCGTCGATCAGGGCGATCACAGGGTGCGGGCTTTGCGGGTCAAACTCGGTCGAGTTGGCGCCTTCGAGACCAGCCTTGTGGCGGGCGTATTCGATGGTGGCCACTTGCATGCCCAAGCAGATGCCCAGGTAAGGGATGCCGTTCTCGCGGGCGTACTGCGCCGCGATGATCTTGCCTTCCACACCGCGCTTGCCGAAGCCGCCGGGCACCAGGATGGCGTCGAACTTCGAGAGCTGGGCAGCGTCTGCCAGCGTGGTCAGCGATTCAGAGTCGACATACTCGATGTTGACTCGAACATGGTTGTGGATGCCGGCATGGCGCAGCGCCTCATTGAGCGACTTGTAGGAGTCGGACAACTCGGTGTACTTGCCGCACATGGCGATGGTGACTTCGCCCTTGGGGGCCTCGACCTCGGCCACCAGCGTGTCCCAACGACTCAGATCGGCAGGCTTGGTCTGCAGTTGCAGCTTGGTGCAGATCAGGTCGTCCAGATGCTGCTCGTGCAGCATGCGGGGCACCTTGTAGATGGTGTCGGCATCCCAGACCGAGATCACACCGGACTCGAGCACATTGGTGAACAGCGAGATCTTGTCGCGCTCGTCATCAGGGATGGCACGGTCGGCACGGCACAAGAGCGCATCGGGCTGGATGCCGATCTCGCGCAGCTTTTGCACGGTGTGTTGGGTAGGCTTGGTCTTGAGCTCACCGGCGGCCGCAATGAAGGGCACGTAGGTCAGGTGCACGAAGGCCGTGTTGTGGTGGCCACCGCGCAAGCTCATCTGGCGCGCCGCTTCCATGAAGGGCAGCGATTCGATGTCACCCACGGTGCCGCCGATTTCGACGATGGCGACATCAACCGCTTCTGGCGTGCCGACGCCCGCACCACGGCGCACGAAATCCTGGATCTCGTTGGTGATGTGGGGGATGACCTGGACGGTCTTGCCCAGGTAGTCACCACGGCGCTCTTTTTCAAGAACGCTTTGGTAGATCTGCCCGGTGGTGAAGTTGTTGGCCTTCTTCATCCGCGTGGTGATGAAGCGTTCATAGTGGCCGAGGTCGAGGTCGGTTTCAGCCCCATCGTCGGTGACGAAGACCTCTCCATGCTGGAAAGGCGACATCGTGCCCGGGTCCACGTTGATGTACGGGTCGAGTTTGATGAGGGTGACTTTGAGGCCACGCGATTCCAGAATCGCGGCCAGTGACGCGGCGGCGATGCCCTTGCCAAGCGAGGACACCACACCGCCCGTGACGAAGACAAACTTGGTCATTGCGCATAAGCGCCGACCTTGAGGGCGGACGCTGCGGTGGTAAAGCGGCATTATAGATGGATCGCCCTGCCCGACCACACCTTCGAAGGGCGCTGAAACCAACTTGTCAGGATTTTCAGTGAGGAATGACGCGCCCTGAACGCCAAGGCTCGCCGCCATGAAAAAAACCCAGGCAAGCAGGCGCCAGCCCCCATGGCAGCCGAGATGTGCCGCGAAAAAATCGCTGATCAGGTTCGAACGCTCAGGCAGCCAGCCAATCGCGCAAGTCTTCAGCGTGAGCTTGCTCAACGCTCAGAATTTCTTCGATGAGGCGGCGCGTGGTGGAGTCCTTGTCCCCAATGAGCGCGACCATCTGGCTATAGCTCTCGATGGCCACACGCTCGGCGACCAAGTTGGCGGTGATCATGGCCTTCAGGTCTTGCGACTCATCGTAGGCGGCATGGCTGCGCTGGGTCAGTGAATCGGGCGAAAAATCAGGCGTGCCGCCCAACTGCACGATCCGTGTGGCCAGCATGTCGGCGTGGGCTGCCTCCTCATTGGCATGAACCATGAATTCCTCGGCGATTTTGGGCGAGGCCAAGCCCTGCGCGGTGAAGTGATGACGCTTGTACCGCAGGACGCAGACCAATTCGGTGGCCAGGGAATCGTTCAGCAATTGGATGATGTCGTCGCGCCAGGGCCCGTAGTGCGGCGTCACTGCGCCCTTGTCCAAGCTGTGCTTGGCTTCTTCCAGCGCAGCCAGATCCAAAGCCATGCGTGGAGATGCTGCACCAGGCTCTGCACTTGCATGCCGAGCCGATTTGCTGGCTGCTGGCGCGGGCGAGCCCTCGGCCGTGAACGCGGCTTCTTGAGCGGCAGTGCTGGGCATTTTCTTGTCGCGCACCGGATCGTGGGTGGAAAAGGTCATGTGGGGCTCCGAAGGTGAAGAGGCCGGCGCTGCGAATGCCGTGACCATCACGGGCCGTGCGCCTTGAAACACGGAAAGTCTCAGACGCCGCGCCAGGCCTGTCTGTGTCTCAGCCAACTCTCGGCGTGACATCGACAAAACAGGGTGCCATACCCTGGGCGGCGCGGCCCCACCGAGCGTGTCGGTTGAATACCGAACAGACCGAGCCCCGGATGGCAGCGACGATTTGCCAATGCCAACCATTGAAGGATTTGTCATGCCCAATCCATCGCGCAGCGCCAGCGTCGAAAGTGTGCCCGTGGCCGCAGCGGAAGCTCGTGCCACGGCGCCCTTGCGGGTGAGCGACATGGCTGCCATGGCCCACTCACGGCTTCGAGAAGTGGCGGTGGACACCTTGTTGGCCGATGTGGCCAGTTTGTTGTCGAGTGCGCAGATCAGCGTGGCTGTGGTCATTGACGCGGAAGGGTGCTGGTGCGACGCCTGGGCCCGGGGCAAGCGGGCTTTTTCACCACCCGCGCCGACGAAGTCATGTCGCGAAGCTTCGAGAGTTGCGCGCCTGAGGACTTGCTGTCTGACGTGTTGGCGAACATGCATGCCCACGGCCTCATCTCTGTGTTGCTGGTCGATGCACAGCACAAAGCGCTGGGCATCGTGAATGCACGCGACGGATTGAGGGCCCTGCTGGCCGCAGGCAATGACGAAGCCCTGCTGATGCGCAACTACGTGATGGGCATCGGCTACCAATGAAGGCGCTGGCCACACCACACCGCACGGAGACCGACAGTTTCGGCCCCATCGACGTGCCTGGCGATGCCTTGTGGGGGGCGCAGACTGCGCGCAGCCTGCAATTTTTCGCCATCGGTGATCAGCGCATGCCCTTGGCCATCGTGCATGCGCTGGCGCAGGTGAAGCGCGCAGCGGCCGAGGTCAACAGCAGCCTCGGTTTGCTCGCCCCAGCACGGGCTGACGCGATCGCCGGTGCCGCCATGCGGGTCGCAGCCGGCGAATTCGACAGTCAGTTCCCGCTCTCGGTGTGGCAGACCGGCTCAGGCACACAAAGCCACATGAACGTCAACGAGGTCATCGCCAACCTGGCCTCCACCACACTGGGCGGCGGCATGGGCAAACAACGCCTGGTTCATCCCAACGACGACGTCAACCTCGGCCAATCCTCCAATGACGTGTTCCCCACGGCCATGCACATCGCCGCGGTCATTCACACACGGCCACTGCTGGCATCAATCGCAAATTTGCGCGCTGTGCTGAACGCCAAATCGATCGACTGGTCTGAGGTGCCCAAGGTCGGCCGCACACACTTGCAGGACGCCACACCCATCACTTTCGGACAGGAGTTCGGCGGCTACGAAGCCCAGCTGGCCTTGGCCGAGTTGGCGATTCGACGAGCCCTGCCCGATGTCCACGCGCTGGCCATCGGAGGCACTGCCGTCGGCACTGGGTTGAACACGCACCGCGCTTTTGGCACCCTTGTCGCGGCGGTGTTGGCCCAGCGCCTGGGGGCACCCTTCGAGGTTGCAAGCAACCTGTTCGCCGCCATGGCCGGGCATGAGGCGCTGGTGGGCCTGCATGGTGCGCTGCGCACACTCGCCGTGGCGCTCACCAAAATCGCCAACGACATCCGCCTGATGGGCAGCGGGCCTCGAGCTGGCCTGGGTGAATTGCACCTGCCAGCCAACGAGCCAGGCAGCTCGATCATGCCCGGCAAGGTCAACCCGACGCAGGTGGAAGCCTTGACGATGGTCTGCGCGCAAGTGATGGGCCACGACGTGGCCATCTGCATCGCTGCCAGCCAAGGGCAGTTCGAGCTCAACGTTTACAAGCCACTGATCGCCTTGGACGTGCTGGACAGCTTGCGCCTGCTGACCGACGCCATGTGCAGCTTTCGCGCCCATTGCATCGAGGGCATCACGGTCAATGCCGAACGTGCGCAAGACATGCTTGAACACTCGCTGATGGGGGTGACCGCTTTGGTACCCCACATCGGCTACGACCGCGCCTCGCACATCGCACGGCATGCACAGGCCCAAGGCCTCAACTTGCGACAGGCTGCGCTCGACGTGGGCGGCATCCAAGCGGCCGACTTCGACGCCTGGGTGAATGTGCGAGACCTGTGAGCGCCCGCATGAGCAAGCGCTCAAGTTCACCCACACCGTCACTCAAACAGGAGCAAGCCATGAGCCCATCCGCCACCCAATCACCCAACACCAACCCGACCGACGAGGACCTTGCCGAGCAAGCTCGCCCTGGGCACGGGGTTCCGTCGCAAGACCCTGATGCCAGCGCTCAGATCGCGCTGGCACCTGACGAGGCCTTGCGAGAGGCCAAATCAACCTTGACCGGTGGCGGCATGGTGGCAGGCGCAGCCACTGGCGCTGCCATCGGCATCGCAGTGGGTGGCCCGGTGGGTGTGGTGGTTGGCGCCAGCTTGGGTGCTGTCGCAGGCGTACTTGGTGGCGCAGCAGCTGGTGCCATGTCCACACCGGAACCGTTGACCGGTGCTCCGGCAGAGACCGAAAGACAAGCCGTGCACCTCCACATTGAAGACAGCGGCGGCGGCGGCCGACCCGTCGTGCTGATCCACGGCTGGCCCTCACGGCTCAAGCGTGGGAGCTGCAGGTGTTGGCGCTCAAGGCCGCAGGCCATCGGGTGGTGGCCTATGACCGCAGGGGTTTTGGCCGCTCTGACAAGCCTGCATCGGGCTATGACTACGACACCTTGGTCGACGACCTGCAACGTGTCATCGAGGGGTGCGAGTTGCAGAACGTGACGCTGGTGGGCTTCTCCATGGGGGGCGGCGAAGTGGCACGCTACATCGCCCGTTTCGGCGAATCCCGCCTGCACAGCGTGGTGTTTGCAGCGGCGGTCACACCCTACTTGCTGAAGACGGCGGACAACCCCGAGGGGGCACTCACACCCGAGGATGCGCAAAAAAAGAAACAAGCGCTTGCACACGACCGCGATGCCTTTTTCGAAGATTTCATCAAGAGCTTCTATTCGGCGCATGGTGAGCTGCAGGTCAATGAGTCTCAGCGTGCCGCAGCGATCGCGCTGTGCAAACGATCAAGCCCCCACGCGGCCCTGGCATGCATGGACGCCTTCAGCACGACAGACTTCCGTGACGACCTGACAAAGATCTCGGTGCCCACGCTGGTGATCCATGGTGATGCCGATGCGGTCGTGCCCATCGAAGCCTCGGGCCAGAGTACACACAGCGCAGTGCCCCACAGCCAAATGGTGAGGGTGACTGGCGCGCCGCACGGGCTGAACGTGTCCCATGCACCCGAGTTCAACGATGCCTTGCTGTCCTTCTTGCGGCAGTGACCCAAAAGAAAAAAGCCCCAAGTGAATCACTCACTTGGGGCTTAAATCTGGCGGAGATGGAGGGATTCGAACCCTCGATACACTTTTGGCGTATGCTCCCTTAGCAGGGGAGTACCTTCGACCACTCGGCCACATCTCCAGCACAGCTAGCATTCTAAGCCACAATTTTGTGGATTCTTGGAACGCCGCATCAAAAACAACGCCAGAAATGCCAGCTTGATCAGGCCTTGGCTTCATCCAGGCCGAAAGCCTTGTGCAGTGCGCGCACGGCCAGTTCCATGTACTTCTCGTCGATGACGACAGACGTCTTGATTTCGCTGGTTGTGATCATCTGGATGTTGATGCTCTCGTCAGACAGGGTCTTGAACATCGTGCTGGCGATGCCCACGTGGCTGCGCATGCCGATGCCAACGATCGAGACCTTGCAGATCTTGGGGTCGCCGACGATGTCGCGAGCGCCCAGCACAGGCTGCACCTGGGTCTTGAGCAACTCCAGCGTGCGCGCGTAATCGTTGCGGTGCACGGTGAACGAGAAGTCGGTCTTGCCGTCGTGCGAGACGTTCTGGATGATCACGTCGATGTCGATGTTCGCATCGGCGACCTTGCCCAGGATCTGGTAAGCAATGCCGGGGGTGTCGGGCACGCCGACCACGGTGATCTTGGCTTCGTCGCGGTTGAATGCGATGCCGGAAACAACGGCTTGTTCCATTTTCTCGTCTTCCTCAAAACTGATCAGGGTGCCCGACGTGGCTTCGACGTCGAGGGGAATGTCCCAGGGGGTGAAGCTCGACAACACGCGCAGCGGCACGCGGTATTTGCCTGCGAACTCCACCGAGCGGATCTGCAGCACCTTCGAGCCCAACGATGCCATCTCCAGCATCTCTTCGAAGCTGATGGTGTTGAGGCGGCGGGCCTCAGGCACCACGCGGGGGTCGGTGGTGTAGACACCATCGACGTCGGTGTAGATCAGGCATTCGTCGGCCTTCATGGCAGCCGCAATGGCCACCGCAGAAGTGTCAGAACCGCCACGACCCAGCGTGGTGATGTGGCCTTCGGGCGAGATGCCCTGGAAGCCCGTGACCACCACCACCTTGCCTGCGGCCAAGTCGGCACGCACGCGCTGGTCATCGATGCTTTCGATGCGCGCCTTGGTGAAGGAAGAATCGGTCTTGACCGGCACCTGCCAGCCCGAGTAGCTCACCGATTCCAGGCCCTCGGCCTGCAATGCGATGGCCAACAGGCCGGAAGACACCTGCTCGCCGGTGGCGGCAATCATGTCGAGTTCGCGAGGGCTGGCGCTCTCGGAAAGCTCTTTGGCCAGGCCGAGCAGGCGGTTGGTCTCTCCACTCATGGCCGAGGGGACGACCACAAGTTGATGACCTGCCCGCACCCACTTGGCCACGCGCTTGGCCACGTTGCGGATGCGCTCGGTCGAGCCCATCGACGTGCCGCCGTATTTGTGAACAATCAGTGCCATGTCAGACGTTGCTGAGTAAAGGGATGTCGGAAAGAGACTGACCGCCTTATTGTGCCCCGCGCCGAATCGGCACAGGCCCAGCGGTCAAACCCTGCATTTTAGCCCGCGTAGCCACATGCGGTCTACCTGGGTATGCGCGTGGTCAGATGACTTTTTCCCGCGCGCGGGTTTGACGCAGCCTTGCCCAGGCCAGAACGCTAGCCGACAGCCCGGATAGATTTGCAGTTGGCGGAGAGCCTTCATGCTTCCAGCCAGGTCAAATCAACACGAGGTGATCCGAGCAAAGCCACCACCCGAGCATCCAGCCCCAGGCCCGGCACAAACAGCAACTGCTCACCGAGCCATAACAAGGGCCCAGAGCGCGCCCACGCGTCGATGCCGGCTTGCTGGAACTGCTTTTTCAAGGAACGCGGCGGGCGACCGGGGCCACTTTGGAACTGTTCGCCCCCTGCCCTGCTTCGCCAGACAGCCTGTTTGAGGCTGGCCAGCGGCACACCACCTTCAGTGACCCGGCGCACTTGAACCGCGCCTAAGCCATCAGGCAAAACATGTCGCCCTGCACGGCGGATGCTGCATGGCCATGCCTGGATTGCTGCGCAGCCATCTGCGGCAAATTCAGGCGCGACTACCTGGGCAATGTCAGGCTCATGGCTTGCTGCGTGGCGCACCAGACCTCGATGCAGACGGAGTTCACCACCCGCGGGCAAGGGCCACCTGAGGCCGCTGCGCCGAGTCGTCTGCCACTCGGCCTGAAGCCGCATCACCATGCCCTGACTCAAGCCCTGACCACTGACCTGCTTCACCCAGG
>JBEANX010000179.1:0-4108 GCA_041165245.1 Pseudomonadota bacterium | reverse complement strand
AATTGATTATCGAATTCGCATGTGTCCTCCTTGGGGATGGCATTGAGGCCGTTCGGCTCACACCCACCCCGGAAGGGCGTCACATGAAATTCACAAAGGAAGATTCAGGGGGCATCCCCCCTGAATCAAGGCGTGGCTCGCTTGTCCTTGTCTTTGGACTTGTCTTTCTCAGCGGCTGGCTCGGTGCTGCCTGCGGCCGTGGCCGGGCCATCGCCAAAGCCCAGCAGGTCCACCGTCAACAGGGAGTTGGCCTGGGCCTTGGCCTTGCTGTCGGCCTCTTTGTTGACCTGCGTCACGCCTGCTGCCGGGTCGGCCAGTTTCGGCGTGAGGCTGATGCTCACCGTGGGTGCTGGCGCCGATGCCACACCCGATGCGCCACCGATGTTGTCGCCGCCCTTGACGGTCGGCGCCACGATGTCCACGGGGGCATCGCCCTTGATGAAGGCGTCCAGCGCCCGGATTTCACCCTTGGGCGCATACAAGCCGATCACCGGCGTCATGTCAGCAGGGGTCTGCAGCTTCTGGAAGCCGCTGCCGCTGGTGGGCGGGTTGCCCCTCGATTCGACCAAGCCCGTCAGCTTGTTGAAGACGCGGCTGGGAACATCAGCCGATGCGCTGGTGTTGGAGCCCTTGCCCGAGTCGATGCTGCCTTCCACCGAATAAATCAACAGGTTGCCACGGCCCAACGAGATGACCTTCTGGTCGCCCGCCAGGAAATCCCCCAGGCTGAGCGAGCGGAAGCTGCCGCCCTGGAAGTTGATGAAGCCGCCACCCTTCTTTTCAGCTGGATCACCGACGTACCTAGGCAAGCCTGCAAGCACTTGGCCTGAGGCCAGCACATCAATGCCGCCCAGGCTGTTGTCCCCACTGCCCAGAGCACCGCCGCCGCCCTGGCCCAGGTTGAACACACGTGACTGACCCAGATCCACATCGCCCGTGCTGTTGAAGCTGCGGCCATGCCCGGCCAGGTCAGCCACCGCTTCTGCCGCGTTGAACAAGGCTTGGCGACGCAGCTTGCGGCTGGATTCTTCGGCGGGGTCAGTTGACACCTTGACGGCATTGGCTGCCGAAGCTGCTTGCTGAATCTGCGCCCACATGGCCTCCTGCTTTTCGCGCTGGAAGGCCGCGCTGCGGACATCTGCAGCGGTGCCGTTGGTGTAAGCAGGGAGGTACAGCTTGGCGAAGGTGGCATCCAGGAAGGTTTGCACGGCCTCCACCTGGTGGGCTTGCGTGAGCTTGCCAAAAGCCGCATAGGCCTCGTCGTCGATCAAGGCGGCCCAGTTGCTGACGCCCACGGGCGTGAGGCCGCTGGCCTCCAGCGCTTGGTTGACGGCCGTTCGCAATCCAGCATCGCTGGCATAGCGTGTGCGCAGGGCAGCCACGTTCACGGTTTTGGATGCGCCTGCGGACACGGTGATCTTGGCAGAGGCCTCGGGCAAGGCGTTATTTACTTTGTCACCCAGGGCGTATATGCCGACCATCTGGTTGACGTCCAGGTCACGCCCAGCCTCTACCTTGAAAGCGCCTGGGCCGCTCACGGCCAGGGCTCGCTGGTAGCCATCCTTGGCACCTTGCGCCCCGATGATGTCTCGGCCTGCGGACACCAGGGTCACATCGGCTTGGTCAAAGTTCTGCCCCAGGAAATTGGGGTTGACAACATCACGGCCCGCCACAACTTCTGTGGGACGGTTGGTGCGCAAGTAGGAATCGAGCTCGAGTGCGTCACTGGAGGAAGGCTTGCCCTTGAACAAGACATCCTGACCAGCATAAAAACGAGCTACATGGTTGTTTGCGGCCTGACCAAGGTCAGCGATGGGGCTGTCAAACAACAATTCGTTTGAACCATAGCTAAACAAGGCCAATGGGTCCGCCGGATTCGCTTCACCCGGTACCCTTGTAGGGTCAAAACCAACCAAGCGGGGCGGCCTCTTGTCCACAACTCCGGAGGTCACAGGCATCAGTGCTGGCGTGAGAATCGTCGGAAAGCCTCCCACGACCTGCTGGCTGTCCAACAGCTGCAGATTGGCCTGCAGCGTGAGGTTGTTGCCCGCGTACACGTTCACATCAGACGCGGCGCTTGGCATCACATAAAGTTGCGTCTGACCTATGTTGGTGAAGCGATCTGATGCGTTTGAAGTGTAATGACCCGAACGGTCGATGGTCACATCACCCTGCAAACTCACCAGGCTGAGAACCGGAGGCAGAACGGACGCCATGGCGGCCGCAAGAACATCCTGCTTGTTCACCGTGCTTAACCTCTGAGTGGGAGAGAAACTGCTGAGCAACAGCTTGAGGTTCTGGTTGTCTGGCGCCAAGGTCACGTTGCCCTTCAAGGCATTGACCGCCACCCCCGCATCTGCGGCATAGGTGAAGTAGAGCGAGGAACGCGCGGCTGTCAAGCCAGAACCCAGCGCAGCAAAAGGCAAGGCCGTGGGATTGAAGATGTGCGAGAGATTGACGTCAGTCACCGCGTTGACTGACCAAAGGCCGTCCATCACAGCCATCATGGCGCCCGGCTCGATCAGCTTGGAGGACTGCAGCACCGCCAAGCGCTTGCCATCCGCATCGACCTGCCCGTCCTCACCGGCCATCAAGCCGCCGCCAGCGGTCAAAGAGCCAGTGCCGCGGCCCAGGAAGTACAAACCGCCCTTGATGTCCTGTCCTGCTGTCACGCTGACGTCGCCGCCGTTTTCCACCTTCAATGTGGTGGATGTCACTGAACCGTCAGCACCCAGGTTCAGCACGGAGCGTGCGCTGGTGGGCGCGACAACAGCCACGTTGCTCACGTCGCCGCCTGCCCGCAGCTCAATGTTGCCGCCACCGAAGGAGCCAAAGCCTTGGCGGAAATCATTGAAACGTGTGTACCAGGCCACCGGCACATTGCTGCCAGCCAGGGCCTGCCCGAGGACGCCGCCATGCACAAAGTAATTGGAGGTGCCTTGCAGCAGTTGCTGGCGGGACTTGGTTTCGACCTTCGTGTTCGGATCTGTCGTGACGCTGACAAAGCTGCCGATTTCACCCCCTGCCTTCACCGTCAAACGCTCGCCGCGTTGAGTGAACAGGTTCGAGGCGGCTGGGTAAGCGCTGTTGGCGCCAGCGGTCGACGTGGTGACCGTGCCCTTGCTGTCGGTGAGCTGCACGCCCAACAACTCGCTGGTGCTCAGGCCCGAGACACCGCCTGTCACATAGATGGACGAAGAGTTCGTGTTGTTGGTGCCCATCAAGCGCACATCACCCGAGGCATGCACATCGATGGAGCCTGTGGTGGTGCGGATCAGTTTGCCGCTGGCCAGCGAGAAGTGGCCCTTGCTGGCATCCAGCCCCGTGGCATTCACATTGGCCGACGTGGTGTCAGCACCGGCCACCAGTCGCAGGCTGGCGCCCTCACCAGCCTGCACCGCGGCCGTGGTGGTGGAGGCATTGGTCAAGCCGGCGCTGATGCTGCCGTTCACGTTGAGGTTGCCTGCAGAACGCACCGTCAGGTTCAGCGGCTGGCTGCCTGCTGCGCCCGAGGCTGCGGCCAGCTGCAGGTCTGCACTGGTGGTGCCAATGCTGAAGGCCTTGCTGGCATCGGTGAGCCTGATTTCAGCCTCAGCGCGCACGGTGGCGTTGGCGGTGCTGCTCAGGCCCGCTTTCTTCAGGATGGTGGTCTGATTGGCAGCAGTGGCGAAGGCGCCAGCATCGGTGCTGAGTCCGTTGGGGCCTGTCATGCCCCAAGCCGTGGTGGTGCCCGCACCGTTGATCAGGCTGGTCTTGGCAGCGTCTTCATACACCCGCACACCGTCAAGCTGTACGCGGCCGGCCTGCAGGGTGGCAGGCTCGGCGCCCGCGATGGCAGCCACGTTCATGCCGGTGTACTTGCCTGCTGCGTCTTTGGTTTGCAGGGCGCGGATGACAATGCGGCCGTCCTTGGCGTCACCCTCGCTGTCGGCCACCACGGTGGCTTCGCCCAGTTTCACCGTGCCCACAGACGATGCCAACAACACATCGCCGCCGTTGGCACTGGCTTGTGTGGCACGTGCCAGGATGCTCGCACCCGTGTTGAGGGTCAGGTCATCACGGGCCTGCAGTTGCACCACACCGCCTGTGGCGGTGGTGGCGTCAATGG
>JBEANX010000178.1:0-2901 GCA_041165245.1 Pseudomonadota bacterium | reverse complement strand
AGGTGCGTTCGCACGCCGATGGCACCTTGTCCGGCGATTGATTGTCGCGCTCCCAAAACCAGGAGATTTTCCATGTTGGCTCAACTCTTTCACAACCACGACCGCGAGGCCCATGAGCAGTTGAATGGCGCCGTGGCTGAACTGGCCCGTGTGCTGGCATCTGCTGCTGCGGGCGACACCTCACAGCGCGTGACCGTCAGCAAGCTTCAGGGCATGGACCCGGTCATCGGGCAGCACCTCAACAAGCTGCTCGACCAGTTCGGCACCATCGACCGCGAAGTGCAGCGGGTCTCGGCAGAGCATGCTGCGGGCGACATCGACGTCACCATCGACATCGGCCTGCTGGAGGGTGAATACCGCCAAATGGGCCGGTGCATCAATGAACTGGTGGGCGCCCACATCAAGGTCAAAAAGGACTCACTGGCCGTCTTCGACGAGTTCGGTCGCGGCAACTTCAAAGCCAGCTTGGCGGCCCTGCCCGGCAAGAAAGCCTTCATCAACGGCATCATCGAATCGGTGCGTGGCAACCTGACAGGCTTGGTCAACGAGATGCACCGCGTGAGCACGGCCCACGAGAAGGGCGACATCGACGTGGAGATCGCCACCGACGTCTTCCAAGGCGAGTTCAAGGACATGGCCAGGAGCATCAATGCACTGGTGGCTTCACACGTCAATGTCAAGAAGGCCGCGATGGCCGTGTTTGACGAGTTCGGCAAAGGCAACTTCGCGGCCAACATCGAGCAGCTGCCGGGCAAAAAGGCCTTCATCAACCGCACCATCGAGTCGGTGCGCGGCAACCTCACAGGTCTGATCGAAGAGATGAACCGCATGGCCATTGAGCACGAGAAGGGCGACATCGATGTCTTCATCGACGCCAGCCGCTTCCAGGGCGACTTTGGCACCATGGCGTCGGGCGTCAACGAGATGGTGGCCGCGCACATCCGCGTGAAAAAGCAAGCCATGGGCGTGATCGACGAATTGGGCCGTGGCCACTTTGATGCGCCCATGGAACAACTGCCCGGCAAAAAAGCCTTCATCAATGAGACGGTGGAGCGCGTGCGTGCCTTGTTCAAGCAAATTGATCAGCAACGCATGGAAGCGCTGCGTGTGCGCCAGGCGCTCGACGAAGTCAGCGCCAGCGTCATGATTGCCGACCCCGATGGCTTCATCCGCTACTGCAACAAGAGCGTGATATCCATGCTTAAAGTCGCCGAAAACGACTTGCGCCGTGACCTGCCGCACTTCAGCGCCAGCAAAGTGATCGACACCAATTTCGACGAGTTCCACAAGGCACCTTCGCACCAACGCAATCTCTTGAGCATGATCAAGGGGCCGCATCGCGCCGACATCAAGGTGGGTGGTCGCACCTTCCTGCTCACGGCGGCGCCGGTGTTCGAGAGCAATGGCGCCCGTTCAGGCACGGTGGTTGAATGGGTGGACCGTACCGCTGAGGTGAGCGTGGTGAACGAAGTGGCTGGCATCGTGGCTGGCGCCGCACAAGGCCAGTTCGATGCCCGCGTCACTGTCGAAGGCAAGAGCGGTTTCTTCCTGACCCTGACCGAGGGCGTGAACCGACTCTTGGCCGCCACCGAGAGCAACCTCAACGAGGTCAGTGCCGTGCTGGGTGAGATCGCGCAGGGCAACCTGACTCGACGCATCGACGGCAGTTACGAGGGCATCTTCGGGCAACTGCAGGAAGACGTGAACAAGATGGTGGGCCAACTGGTTGAGACCATCAGCGATGTGAATGCAGCGGCCCAGCAACTGAACTCGGCCGCCAACCAGGTCTCGATGACTTCGCAATCGCTGTCGCAAGCAGCGTCCTCACAAGCTGCAGGCGTGGAGGAAACCACCGCTTCGCTGCAAGAGATGGCCTCGTCGATCCGTCAGAACTCTGACTCCGCCTCGATCACCGACGGCATGGCCACCAAGGCGGCCAAAGAAGCGGTCGACGGCGGCACGGCCGTGAGCAAGACGGTCGGCGCCATGAAGCAGATCGCCACCAAAATCTCCATCATCGATGACATTGCCTACCAGACCAACCTGCTGGCCCTGAACGCGGCCATTGAAGCGGCCCGGGCGGGTGAGCACGGCAAGGGCTTTGCCGTGGTGGCAGCCGAGGTGCGCAAGCTGGCAGAACGCAGCCAGATTGCCGCACAAGAAATCGGTGAGCTGGCGGGCTCCAGCGTGGAGATGGCAGAACATGCGGGTGCCTTGTTGAGCCAGATGGTGCCCTCCATCAACAAGACCAGCGAGCTGGTGCAAGAGATCTCGGCCGCGTCGGGCGAGCAGGCCAGCAGCGTGAACCAGATCACCAACGCCATGGGCCACCTCAACAGCAGCACGCAACAGAACGCTTCGGCTTCTGAGGAACTGTCGGCCACAGCAGAGGAGATGTCGGCCCAAGCCGGGCAGTTGCAGGAAATGATGCGCTTCTTCAGGATCGACGGTGGTGGCGACTCTGGGTCCTCCACACCACGCGGCCGCAGCAGCGCGCCACGAGGCCGCCCAGCGGCACGCCCCGATGCCATGATGCGCGCGCCCAGCCGATCGCTCGATGTGGACTTGGGCGGCGGCCGTGGTCACGACGGCAGCATCGATGAAAACAGCTTCGGTCGCTTCTGACCCGAAGGGAGGCCCACATGACCGACCTTGCCACCGTGATGCAAAACCAGGCGCAGCAGCTCACGCTGGATGCGCCTGAGGAGAAGAGGCAGCTTCTGCGCTTTGCCCTGGGTGATGAGCTCTACGGCATCCCCATTGAAGCCGTGCGAGAAATCCTGCAGGTGGGCGTGATGACCTTGGTGCCCATGATGCCCAGCTTCGTGCGGGGGGTCATGAACCTGCGGGGCGCCGTGGTGCCGGTCTTGGACCTCGGCCTTCGGCTGGGGCTCGATCCCA
>JBEANX010000177.1:0-4308 GCA_041165245.1 Pseudomonadota bacterium | reverse complement strand
TGTGCCTGTTCTTCGGTCTGTTTTTCGGCGTGTTGTTCGGCGTTTTTCTCAGCTGCCGTCTCGCCACTCAGTGTGGTGCGTGCCGTGACTGGGAAAGACACTTCCGGTGCCAGCGACACGGACTTTGGCAGGCTCGGCACCGGTTCGGTGTCCAGCGTTGAAGTGACCGACTGCAGCACCCGCAGCAACTGGTGCATGCGGAAAGGTTTCGAGAGGTAGGCATCGAAGCCACTGGCCAGGAACTTCTTGTCATCGCCCTCCAGTGCATTGGCCGTCACAGCCACCACGGGCGTGCTGACGGGCGTGCGGAACTGGAAGCGGTTGTTCTTGTTGTTGCGGAAGGCGGCCAAGGCCTCCATCCCGTCCATGCCAGGCATCTGGATGTCCATGAGGACCACGTCGAAGCGGTCTTCGGTCAGGCGCCGCAGGCCCTCCATGGCCGAGCTGGCCACGGTGGAGCGGCATCCCATCTTGGCCAACATCTGGCTGCAGACTTCCTGGTTGATGTGGTTGTCCTCGACCACCAGCACCTTGAGTTGCAGGCTGGGCATTTCGCTGCTGGGCACGGCCAAATCCACCGACAGGCCCAGGATCACCTGGCGCAGCTCGGTCTTGCGAAGGGGCTTGGACAGGAAGCGGCTGTAACCCGCTTTGTGTGCTTGTTGCTGATCGTCGGGCGTGCAGATGGACGAAAGCATCACCATCTTGAGCGACTGGTAGCGACTCGATTGTTTGACGGCCCGGGCCAGTTCGATGCCGTTCATGCGAGGCATCTTCATGTCGACCAGGGCCAGGTCGATGTCAAGGTCCTGCTCGGGCTTCATGAGCAGCTCCAGCGCCTCCTGGCCGTCGGTCGCGCAGGTGACCTGCATGCCCCAGGCGCTGAGCAGGTTGTCCAGCACGGTGAGGTTGGTGGCGTTGTCGTCCACCACCAGCACGTGCAGCGGGGGCATGTCGGTCTCGTCCAGCATGCCGAAGTGAGACGTGCCTTCTGCCACGATGACAGGCACTCGGAAAATGAACTCCGAACCCACGCCCGGCGCGCTGTGCGCCTCGATCTTGCCGCCCATCAGCTCGACCAGTTGCTTGGAGATGGCCAGGCCCAGGCCGGTGCCACCGTAGCGGCGCGACAGGCCCGCATTGGCTTGCGTGAAGGCGTTGAACAGGCGAGGGATGGCTTCCGAGGGGATGCCAATGCCGGTGTCGCGCACGCTGAATTCGATCTCGATGGTCTGGCCCACCATGTCGGCCACACTGAGGGTCAGGTCCTCATCGACACGTCGCAGGTCCACCACCACCTCACCCGATTCGGTGAACTTGATGGCGTTGGCCACCAGGTTGGTCAAGATCTGCTGAAGGCGCAATGAATCTGCATGGATCATGGCAGGCAGGCCAGGCTGCACATGCGAGGCGATCTCGATGCCCTTTTCATGGGCACGCGGTGCCATGAGCTCCAGCGTGTCGTCGATCATGGTCTGCAGCGGGAAATCGCTGGGGGCCAGCTCCTGGCGGCCCGCCTCGATCTTGGAGAAATCGAGGATGTCGTTGATGATTTCCAGCAGCGATTCGCCTGAGCGGAACACCGACTGCGCATAGCGGCGCTGGGTGTCGGTGAGGCGGGTGCCCAGCATGAGCTCGGTCATGCCCAGGATGGCGTTCATGGGGGTGCGGATCTCGTGGCTCATGCTGGCCATGAACTGGCTCTTGGCCTGGCTGGCGTTTTCGGCAGCGTCGCGGGCTCGTTGCAACTCGAAAGCCTGTTCGCGCTCTTCGGTCACGTCGGAGACCAAGCCATAGATGCGGATGTCGCCGTTGTCGAGCTGGCGTGCCCGGGTGCGGCGCCTGACCCAACGCAAGCCCTTTTGCGGATGCTGGATGCGCATGACGACGTCGGTGGTGTCGAGCAGGTCGCAATGGGCATTGGCCTCGACCAAGGCCGCGCGGTCTTCCTCGACAACGAGGCTCTGAAATGCCTCGTTGTGATCCTCCACCGTGCCCAGGCTCAAGCCACAAGTCTCGGGCAGGCCGGGGCTGAAATACACCAGCCGCTGGTGGCCCTTGGTGGCCACGTAGACGCTGTCGTCCATCGATTCGACCAGCTCGCGAAAGCGCCGCTCGGATTCTTCCAGATCGACCCGTGCCTGGCGGGCCTGGGTGATGTCGCGCGCCAGGGTGATCAGCAGGCGTGGCTCGCCGTTGGCATGGCGCAGCGCGAAGTGGCGAGCGTTGACCACAAAGCGGCGGCGGGTGGTTTCCCACTCAAAGTCATGTTCGACCGTCTTGCCAGAGTTGATGGCCTCTTGCATGCGGGGTTGGATGACCTGGATCACTTCCTTGCCCAGCACCTGCCCGATGGGGCGCTTGATGACATCGTCGTGCTTGAGGTCGAGCTCTTGCTCGGCAAAACGGTTCAGCGCTGCCACGGTGAAGTCGGTTGGGTCCATCACCAGCAGGCTCACGGGCAGGTTGCCCAGCAGCGCTTCGAGGAATTCCTTTTCCTGCGATTGCAGGTGCTCTTGCTGCTTGCGGGTGGTGATGTCGTTGAACAGGCACACGTACTGGCCGTGGGCGCCGGTGTCGTCGAGCATCAAGATGGCGTCGATCTCACCCCAGTAGCGCACCACCTTGCCGTGCCCTGTGCGGCTGGCCTCGTACGACACCCGAAAGGGGCCGCCTGCTTCGAGCAATTGTTCGACCTGTTCAGCCAAGTCGGGGTTTTGCACACTGTCGCGCAGCAAGGCCGTGAGCTTGTGGCCCAGCACCGAGGGGCCTGACCAACCTGTTAAGGCGGTGAACATGGGGTTGATCCATTCCACCGTGCCATGGCGGTCAAGCAAGGCCACGCCACTGCTGATGCGCGAGGCCACCAGGCCGAGGCGGCCCAGGTGCTCGGCGTTGTCGGCCATGCGGCTCTGGGTGTCGTCACGCTGTGCCACAAAGCCCAGCTGGATGGCCGCCACCTGCAGCAGCAGGTGCTGGTCGCTGGTCAGGGGGCCAGGGTCCACAAACTCCAGCAAGGCCAGCGGCATTCGGTCCACAAACACGGGGACGGCCAGCACCTTGGTGGCCGGGCCCGTGCGCCATGGCGCTTCGCCCTTGGGGCCTAGGAGTGCCTTCAGATCTGCCAAATAGGGCTGCTTGTGCAACAGGGCGTGCCCCAAAGGCAAATCGGTGGCTCGCACGGTGGCCATGGCGGCGGGGTCGATGTGGTCGTCGTCCTTGCCTTCGAAATCCCACCAGGGGCGCAGCAGGGCGGTTTCACCGTTCCAGCCGTCCACGCGCAAGCAGTGCCAAGCCATCGAGCCCAAGCTCTGGTGCAACATCTGCCCAACGCTGCTCATCGCCTCTGTCAAGGTGGCGGCTGATTGCGCGGTGTCTGCCAGGTCTTTGGTGACGCGCAACCACTTTTGCGAGGCCAGGCGGAAGTCGGGCTGGGTGGTGGGGTAGAGGCTTTCTGGCGGCTGGGTGCTGCCCTGAGGGTCAGGGTTGCTGTCAGATGCGGCTGACAGGTCGGGTTGGGTGACATCAGCGGTGTCTTTGGCAGCCTGCATCGCGTGGCGCGCCAAAAAACCGATGCCCGCAGCGGCCCACGCGGCCAAAGCCAAGCCGAGGCCGCTTGAGCCCCATGGCCAAGCCAGCAAGACCGTGCTTGCCAGCCCCAGCAGGATGGCCAGCGGCCAACCCGTCTTTTTCACCAAACGCTTTGCCTGCGACATCTTGTACCCAGGTATGGGGAACACCCCCTTCAGCCTGCAAGCAGCGAAGGCATACTGCAAGCCTAGACCAGACCAGCGACTCTACAGGCCTCCAAAACATTTCAACCAGCCGAAGAAACCCCTTCTTGGTATCCATACAATCATTTTGATGCACGGTCACCGCAGTCGATTGTCTCGGGTTTTAAAGCCCCGCCCTGGAAGTATCAGGCGCGAGAGCTTGGTGTTTGCCTGCGGTATTTTGCTGGCCCTGGCGTCGCTCTTGTGGTGGCACACCGTCTGGCTGGCCGTTGTATTTTTGCTGCTGACTTTGTGTGCCGGGTTTCTGGCCGTGCAAGGCCAGGCCCAAGCCTTTCAAGACGGTGCTGCAGACAACCCCAGCTCCCATGTGCCCGCCCCCGCGCTCGCTGCTCAGCCCAGCGTTGTCACCCCAGAGCCTGGCCAGTATTGGACAGATTGGCTGGACGGCTGGTATTGGCAAACCGATGATCAATTCCGCCTGACCCTGCTCAAACCCCCGCTAGGGGCGCCAGCGCAACATTGGGCGGGCGCGCATGCGCTGGCAACTGGCTTGCCCACCTTGTGGGACATTTCG
>JBEANX010000176.1:0-3153 GCA_041165245.1 Pseudomonadota bacterium | reverse complement strand
TGTTCCTGGTGCCCAAGGTGATCGAATGACGACAGCTTTGCATGACTTCACCCTCGCCCAGCAAAGCGAGGCGCTGGCCGCTGGCACCACCACCAGCGTGGCCCTGACCCAGCACGCCTTGAGCCGCATCCAGGCTCACAGCCATCTGGGCGCTTTTCTGCATGTGGACGCCGAGGCCGCCTTGGCCGCTGCTGCTGCCTCAGACGCCCGCCGCGCCGCAGGTCAGCCCTTGAGCGCCCTGGACGGCGTGCCCATCGCCCACAAGGACATCTTTGTGACGCAAGGCATGCCCACCACGGCGGCCTCCAAGATGCTCCAGGGCTACCAGAGCCCCTTTGACGCCACCGTGGTGGCCAAGCTCAAGGCCGCTGGCGTGGTCAACGTGGGCAAGCTCAACTGCGACGAATACGCCATGGGCGGCGCCAACGAGAACTCGGCCTACGCCAAGGCGCTCAACCCCTGGGACACCCGCCGCATCCCGGGCGGCTCCTCGGGTGGCTCGGCCGTGGCCGTGGCCGCGCGCCTGGTCGCTGCCACCACCGGCACCGACACGGGCGGCTCCATTCGCCAGCCTGCAGCGCTCACCGGCATCACGGGCATCAAGCCCACGTATGGCCGCTGCTCGCGCTACGGCATGATTGCTTTTGCATCCAGCCTGGACCAGGCCGGCCCCATGGCCCGCACGGCACAAGACTGCGCCCTGATGCTGCAAGCCATGAGCGGCTTTGACGAGCGCGATGCCACCAGCGCCCAACAAGCTGTGCCTGATTTTGTGGCCGCTTTGAGCACGCCCCGACCCAGCGCCACCGCAGACAAACCACTGAACGGCTTGCGCGTGGGCGTCCCCAAGGAATTCTTCGGTGAAGGCGTGAGCGCCGATGTGCTGGCCGCCACGCGTGCGGCCTTGGCTCAGCTGCAAAGCCTGGGCGCCACCTTGGTGGACATCTCCCTGCCCCGCACCGAGCTGTCGATCCCGGTGTACTACATCATCGCGCCGGCAGAGGCCTCGTCCAACCTGAGCCGCTTTGATGGCGTGAAGTTCGGCCACCGCGCTGCCAAGTATGGCGATCTGAACGACATGTACCGCCAGACCCGCGCCGAAGGCTTCGGCCCCGAGGTCAAGCGCCGGATCATGATCGGCACCTACGTGCTGAGTCATGGCTACTACGACGCCTACTACCTGCAGGCCCAGAAGCTGCGCCGCATGATCGCCGACGACTTCCAAGCCGCCTTCAAAGTGTGCGACGTGATCGCTGGCCCCGTGGCGCCCTCGGTGGCGCGCGCCATTGGCTCGCAAACCGACCCGGTGGCCGAGTATCTGGCCGACATCTTCACCCTGCCCGCTTCGCTGGCTGGCCTGCCCGGCATGAGCGTGCCTGCGGGTTTTGGTGAGGGCAACTTGCCCGTGGGCCTGCAGCTCATTGGCAACTACTGGCAAGAAGCCGGCCTGCTGCACACCGCACACGCTTTCCAGCGAGCCACCGACTGGCACCTGCGCGCACCCGCCAGCCTGGCTTGAACGACCCCGATACCAGAGACACACTCCCATGAGCTCACCCCTGATCCGTGGCTACGAGGTCGTCATCGGCCTGGAGACCCACGTCCAGCTCTCGACGCAATCGAAGATCTTCTCGGGCGCCTCGACCCAGTTCGGCGCCGAGCCCAACACCCAGTCGTGCCCCGTGGACCTGGCCCTGCCCGGCAGCCTGCCCGTGATGAACAAAGGCGCGGTGTCCAAGGCGATTGCCTTTGGCCTGGCCGTGGGCGCGCATGTGGCGCCCCGCTCCATCTTTGCGCGCAAGAACTACTTCTACCCCGACCTGCCCAAGGGCTACCAGATCAGCCAGTACGAGATCCCCGTCGTGCAAGGCGGCTCGGTCAGCTTCTTCGTGGGCGACAAGCCCTTCACGGTGCGCCTGGTGCGCGCCCACCTTGAAGAAGACGCCGGCAAGTCGCTGCACGATGACTTCGTGGGCTTCAATGGCGAGAAGTCGTCCGGCATTGATTTGAACCGCGCAGGCACACCGCTGATCGAGATCGTGACCGAGCCCGACATCCGCTCCACGGCCGAGGCCGCCGAATACGCCCGCGCCCTGCACACCCTGGTGGTGTGGCTGGGCATCTGCGACGGCAACATGCAGGAAGGCTCCTTCCGCTGCGACGTGAACGTGTCGGTGCGCCGCCCCAACGCACCGCTGGGCACGCGCCGCGAGATCAAGAACCTCAACAGCTTCAAGCACATCGTGCAAGCCGCTGACTACGAGGTGAACTGGCAGATCGACGAGATTGAGGACGGCCGCGCCATCCAGCAAGCCACCATCTTGTTCAACCCCGACACGGGCGAGACGCGCGCCATGCGCACCAAGGAGGACGCGCACGACTACCGCTACTTCCCCGACCCCGACCTGCCCCCACTGGTGATCGCCCCCGAGTGGGTGGAGCGCGTGCGCAGCGAGATGCCCGAGCTGCCCCGCCTGATGGCCGCGCGCTTCGAGAAGGACTACGGCCTGAGCGAGTACGACGCGTCGATGATGACGCAGTCCAAAGCCTTTGGCGCATTCTTCGAGCAAGCTGCCAAGGCCTGTGGACAAGCCAAGCTGGTGTCGAACTGGTTGATGGGCGAGGTGGCTCGCCGCCTCAATGCCGCAGAGCAAGGCATCGAGCAAAGCCCTGTCTCGCCAGAGCTGCTGGCCGCCATGATCGGCCGCATTGCCGATGGCACCATCTCGAACAACGGCGCCAAGCAGGTGTTTGACGCCCTGTGGGGTGGAGAAGGCTCTGGCGATGGCGTGGCCCGTGTGGATGCGGTGATCGACGCCAAGGGCCTCAAGCAGATGAGCGACACCGGTGAGCTGGAGCGCATCCTCGACGAGGTGCTGGCCGCCAACACCAAGTCGGTGGAGGAGTTCCGCGCCGGCAAGGACAAGGCCTTCAACGCCCTGGTCGGCCAGGCCATGAAGGCGAGCAAGGGCAAGGCCAATCCGGCCGCCGTGGGCGAGCTGCTGAGGAAGAAGCTGGAAGGCTGATCAGGGCTGGCGCTTGCCGTCCGGCGCGGTCTCGGCCGCGTCGGCATCCGCCTTGCTAACACCCAGGCTGCCCGGGGCCGCACCGGCCCACAGGCGCTTGAGCCTGGAGAGCTCCACGTCGTAGCGG
>JBEANX010000175.1:0-3710 GCA_041165245.1 Pseudomonadota bacterium | reverse complement strand
ATCTAAATAACCATGTGGAGCTTTCTACCATCGGGACCCATTCCATCGAAGGCGCCGCTACCAATCACAGACCTCGCATTATGGGTCCTTTGCGCAGCGAAGGCCAGCGCTATATTGAGTTGTCAAGGGTTGTTTGTTGGCAAATGTCAAGAGCTCAGGCGCGGTGTTGCGTCTCTCCCTCAACCTGGACTAGGGAGAGCACCTAATAATTCAACCCCATGCAAGACCCCGATTTTCACGCCCCCAGCCAGCTCCCGCTTGGCGCCGAGCCCCGTTTTGACTGGTGGCAGGCCTTGGTGCGTGTGCTGGCCAGCATCGAGGCCGTGCGCGAGTGGGCCCCGATGTATGTGCTCTTGTCCGCTTTTTCGGGCGCTGGCTTGGCCATGGCGACCGCGCAGGCTTCGCTGGCCAAGTCACAGGTGAGCTGGGCTGTGTTCCAGGGCGCGCTGGGTTTGTTCATTGCCTTTTATGGCAGCAATGCCGCCGGTTTGCTCTTGATGGACCGTGCCTTGGGGCGCCCTTGCCGCGATGTGATGTCTGCGTTGGAGGACGCGCTGGGTGTGGGGCACCGGGTCTTCATCACCCTGGCGGTGATGCTTGCCCTGGGCGCGACGGTGGCCGGCGGCCTGCTGGGCCTGCTTTGGCTGTGCGGCCTTCCCGTGGTCGGCCCCTGGCTGTTTGCTGCGGTGGTGCCTTTGACGGTGGTGGCCATTGGCCTGGTGTTGATGATGGGCGCGGCTGTGGTCGGTCCCCTCACGGGCCCCACAGTGTGGAGTGGGGCGTCCTCCAGAGTGAGCATCCGAACCATCTGGGTGTTTGGTCGGCGGCATTTGCTGCATGCCGCCGTGCTCATGGTGGCGCTGACGGGCGTGACGGGCTTGGTCGGTGTGGGCACCAGCCTGGTGGTGTTGATCGGGGGACGTGTCATGGCCGAGGCCTCGGTGTGGGTGCTGGGCATCGACCTGCAGCCCGAGGTGCTGATGGTGGGTTTGTTTGGCGGCGGCTTGCACAACATTGACGCGACCACGGTGCCCAAAGATGCCATCCAACACACGGTGGCCGCTGCGGTGGGTGGTGGGGTGGTCTTCGCCGTGGCCTTGGTCTTGCCCACGTTGGTTTACCTGCGCGGGGTGTGTGAGGTCTATTTGTCTTTGCTGAACTACAGTGCCCTGTCGGCCCTGCATGCGACGGCCCAACTTGTGGCGCCGCAAGGTGCTGCGCTGCCTGTTCAGGATCCGGCATGAGTGGGCGCAGCCAGACCTCCAAGACCCTGCTCAAGTCGCACACCCTGCCGCATGTGCCTGAGGCCTGCCCTTGCGGGCTGCCTGCGGTTTATGGCGATTGTTGCGGCCGCTACCACGCAGGCCCATTGGCGGGCTTGGCCCCCACGCCTGAGGCCCTGATGCGTTCCCGTTACACGGCCTTCGTGCTGGATGTGAGGGCTTACTTGCTGGAGACCTGGCATGCCAGCCAACGCCCCGCCAGCATCGAAGCCCCTGAGCCAGGCTTGCGCTGGTTGGGCCTGAGCGTTCAGGCCAGCGGCATGTTGGGGCCCGACGAGGGGTGGGTTCGCTTCGTCGCGCGCTCCAAGCTCGGCGGCCGCGCCCACCGCCTGGAAGAGACCAGCCGCTTTGTGCGCGAGGCAGGGCGGTGGTTCTATGTGGACGCCATCGCGCCGGGGCCATTGCCCGCGGTTTGAGCCTCGTCAAACCTCCGCTTTTCGGTGCCTTGGATGGCCCGCATTCAGGGGGTTCAAGGCTTTGTCAACGGGCTTGTCCCGAAGACAAAACGAGGGGCTGGGCTTAAGGTGACGGTACTGTTTTACCGTGCGTTCATCATGATCGACCCCCTGATCCAAGAAGTCCTCGGCCAGGTCACCCATTATTGGCAGAACCTGGACGCCACCCGAGTGGCGATGTTGGTGGCTGGCGCTTTGGCCGTGGCCATCACGGCCTTTGAAGGCGTGTTGATCACCCGCCGCAGTGCTGGCCTGGCCACGGGGGGCCGCGAGCCCTATGACTGGTCGGCCTTCTGGACCACCATTCGCATCAATGGCTGGCGCATCTTGTCGGAGTCCATCCCCATGGGCGTGGTGCTGGGTGTGTCCCTGCCCTTTGGTGCCTGGATGTACGAGCACCGCCTGTGGACGGTGCCCATGGACAGCTGGTATGGCTGGCCCCTGATGTTCCTCACGACCGAGTTTTTCTACTACTGGCTGCACCGCGCTGGCCACCGCATCCGCTGGTACTGGGCCTCTCACCAAGTGCACCACACGGGCAACCAGTACAACCTGGCTGCGGCCTTCCGCCAGTCCATCACGGGCAAGGTCTCGGGTGGCTTCGTGTTCTTCGCGCCGCAGTGTCTGTTGGGCTTCACGCCTGAGACGGTGCTGCTGTCTTACATCTTCAACCTGGTCTACCAGTTCTGGATCCACACCGACCTGGTCAACAAGCTGGGCTGGATGGAGGGCATCTTCAACACGCCTTCGGCCCACCGCGTGCACCACGCCGCCAACGTCGAATACCTGGACGCCAACTATGGCGGCACGATTTTGCTGTTTGACCGCCTGTTTGGCACCTACACGCCTGAAAAGGACGACGTGCCCATTCGCTATGGCCTGGTCAAGAAGGTCACCACCACCAACGCGTTTTACATCTGCATGTTCGAGTGGGTCAATCTGTTCAAGGACATGTGGCGCGCGCTGAAATCTGGCCATCCCATCCACGCGCTGGGTCACATGCTGATGCCTCCCGGCTGGGCACCCAACGGCAAGGGGCTGACGACCGAAGAGCTGCGTGAGCAGATGCAGGCGCTCACGGGCTCGGCCAGTGGTGTGCCGCCTGAAGCCTTGCTGGATGGCCGCATGCCCAAGCTCGCTGTGAAGCGAGGAGGCGTGGCCGCAGACGACGCGCACCTGCCTGCCCACTGAGCCCACTGAGCGTCTGGGCGCCAAGCGGGGGCGTGTTGCTTGGTTTGGGGCCTTGGTCAGGGCGTGGTGCGCGTGGCCTGTTCCAGCGCATCCAGCCAAAACATGGCATGGGCCCGGTCCGGGCCGCACATCTCCAAGCTGGGTTGCAAGGAGCCGCACACGGCGGGGCGCTCAGGCAGGCCAAAGATCTGGCAGCGTAAATCAGCGTTCAGGTGAGGGCAGGGCACACCTGCGGGTTTGCCGTGTGGCAAGCCTGGCATCGGTGAGCTGATGGAGGGGGCGGTGCAGCAAGCGCCGCAATGCGGCCGGCATGCAACTGGGCGCTCGGAAGAGGACTCGGGCATGCCGGATTGTCCCCCAAGGCCGCAAGATCAAAAAACTCCCTGATTGAATGCGGTTCCCTGAGCAAGTGCCGCGCCTTTGAAAAGCGATCAACAGCACTGATCCCATGTTAGTGGGAGTGGCGTGGTTGGCGCCATCCCTAGTTTGTCAGTGCGTTTCGTCATCTGAAGTTGCGTCGTGCTCGGCGTGCGACGCAAAGCACGGGTGGGTCCTCCACCCTTGATGTCGTGAATGAGATGTGTGTTCTGAGTGCTGGTTGGGTGTGTAGCTTGTGCATCGCCTGGTCGTCCATGTTTCACGTGAAACAAACGGATGATCGTTCTGGTTCTTTGTCTGTTTTGGTGGCGGCCCTTGGCTGGGCAGACGTGGTCGAAGCCATCGCAAGCGGGAGTGCACGATGCCTCGGCATCCATGCATTTGTGGACTTGGCGCGGGGCGG
>JBEANX010000174.1:0-5699 GCA_041165245.1 Pseudomonadota bacterium | reverse complement strand
CGGAAGAACGCCAAGACGGGCGGTTGAGCCGTCAAGGCCAAGACCAAGCGGTTGGAGTCGCTTTCCTGCGGCCCACCGACCCCGCTGAAACGGGCCTGCGCCTGGTTGCTCACGGTGCCCGAGGCATTGCGCCGCACTCGCAAATTGAGATCAAAAGACACGGTGCGCCCAGCGTCCACCTGCGCCCAGCCCATGAGCAGTTGATCCACCTCTGCCAGCGTTGACGGCCTGCCCGTGTGATACGTGGCCTCAGGCTCGCCGCGCCAGTGATAGAGCGGCAAACCACCACCGGGCTGGTCTGCGGGCAAAGCCTCCGCTTGGGTGTTGGCGGGCACGGCATCCACCAGCAGCACCAAGTCTCGGGCGCTGCCGTCGACCATCACGGGCAAGCCCTTGGCCGCTTCAGAACCCGTGTTGCTGGCCGTGAGGCGAAACGCGATCACCTCCCCCCTTGCCGCCACGGGCGACAAGGACTCTTTCCAGACCTTGAGCACCGGGCCACGCGAGACCAGAACCGTGTCGGCATTGCTCACGACCGCACTGTCATCGCGCCCACCTTGCACATCGGCCTGCGCATTCAAGCGCAACACGATGCGCTCATCCGCTGCGGCGTTGCTGGGCACGACGCCGACCATCAACACGTGGACACCACGGCCTGCGGCCAAGACCAGGCGAGTGCCCGGCAACAGTTCAGCCTCACCAGGCTGGGTGCGGCCATCGCCGTCGTCATCGCGCACCAGACGCAGCACCGCACCGGGCGGCGCATCCACCCACAAGCGCACCGATGCATGCACATTGCCGTTGTTCACCAGACGATGCGAGAGCGCATATTGACCACCCGGCGCTCGCCGCACGGATTGATCGTTGGTCAGGCTCAAAGCCACCACGGGCAGAACCTGCACGCGCACCACATTTGATTCGAGGCGAGAAGCCAAGCCTGTGGCTGAATCCACATAGCTGACACTGGCCCGGTTTTCGATCCAGGAGCCTGCGGGAGGAACGGCGGCCGATCCCCGCGCAGAGAAAAACAAACACCCCATCACACATGCCCAGATCGCCAACATGCGCCACAACGATCGCCCAAACTGACAAGGGTGGAGACAAGTGCTCACAGCGGGCCTTGGGTGAGGGGTCACAGGGGGCAGCGATCAGGGGTTGATCCGCACGCCAAAGCGCACCACCGCTTCTTGCCCCGGGGCCAAGGTGCCCAGCGTGGCTTGAACCGTGCCTGCACTGCCATCGGCTGGCGCGCTCACCGTGCCGACGGTCGTGGTGGCCGGCACCGCCGCGTGATAGCGCGTGTTGGCAGGGGTTGCATCGCTGACGATCACCCCCGTCACATTGGCCACCCCCACGTTCTTGACCACCAAGCGGTAACGCACACAAGCGCCCGGCAGTGCTGCGGTATTGGCAGAGCTGTAGGCCGCATCGTCAGCCACGCCGGTGCAGCTGGCGTCCAAGGCCTGAGTCTTGGTTAAGCTGACCTCACCCGCGATCACCACAGTGGCATCGACCGACGAGACCGATGCGGGAGCCGCCACGCCATTCACGGTGCCTGTCGTGGCAGCCGTGAGTGTGGTCGTGTCCTGCAGCCCGGGCGAGCCAGAGCCTGGCGCATACACCTTCACAAACAGCGTGGCGGATTCAGCAGGTGACAAGCCCGGCGAAGTGCTCGCACCCGCGCTGCCGCCTGTGAGCGCAGACAGGTCGCTGATGACCGGGTCATCGGCATCCAGCACGCCGTTGTTGTTCTTGTCCCAGTACACGGTCGAGCTGAAACCCGCCGCACTGTGGGCCAAAGTCAATGCGGTCTGGCTGGCAGCCCCATCGCCTTCAAGCACATTGCCCGTGTTGGTGATCGTGTGGTTGTACACCACCGAGCCGCCTGCATAGACCTGCCCGCTGCCATTGGGCGTGAGGGCCAGGCTGCGAACGGTGCTCACGGTCACCGCATCGTGGATGCGGTCTGAAGCGCCCGATGTGGGAGATGCTGCCCGCACAAAAAAATCGACGGTGGCGGGTGCAGCACCAGCGGGCACGGTGATGTCGGCAAACACCTGCTTGACTTGCCCTGCATTGACAACGCCTGTGCCCGTGATCACAGCACCACTCTCATCTCGGAACACCAGTGTCCAACCAGCAGGCAACACCGTGGTGGCAAAGCTGCTGTCAGTGGAGGCCTTGAGCTGGAAGCTGTCAGCCACGCTGCTGCTGTTGGCCACCTGGTAAGTGAAGCGCGTGGTGCTGCCCGGTGCAGCCGTTTTACTCACCACGGCTTGCGCCTCTGGCCCCGCGCCATTGCCAGGCGCCCCGGTGCCACTGGTGTCATTGGTCAGGTCCACACTGTTGCCCACGATCAAGTTCAAAGTGTCGGTGGCCGTGGCCAATTGCGTGGGATCGGTTTTGGAGGTCGCCCTCTTTTGCAGCGCATAGGGGCCGCCTGTGGCACCCGGAGGCAATTGCACCTGCACCACGACCGCTGTTGCAGCGCCAGGCTCAATCGGCCCTGTGTCAGGAATGCCGTTGCCATTGCTGTCCAGCATGGGCGTCACACCATCGGCTTGGTAAAAGCTCAGGCTGGTGCCCGCCGGGAAATTGCTGCTGACCAGGCTCATGTCAAAGCTGTCGACCCCATTGCCCGTGTTGGTCAACTGGTTGACAAAACTCACCGTGCCGCCCTGGGGGCTGGAGGCCACCGTGGCCCCGGTGAGGGAAACACCCGCGCCCTGCGTGACCGTGAACTGCGCCGTGTTGGTCGAGTAAGGGCCCACGTTGGCCACCCCATCGTTGTAGCCATAGCCTGCGGTGTTGGCCGTGGCCGGATTCGCACCCGGTGGCAAGCCCGCGTTGACCATCACCTGAAAGCGCAAGGTGCCCGTCACACCCGGTGCCACGCGAGCAATGACAGCCGTGACCTGCCGGGCCTGGCTGACGTTGTAGTCATAGAGGATGCCGCCCTGGTCATCGCTGGCCGCCTTTTCATCGGTCAACACCGTGCCACCACTGACGCTCCAGCGCCCGCTCTTGGGCACATAGCTCATGCCCGAAGGGATCACGTCGGTGAGCTTGAGGTTGAGCGCTGCGCTGTTGCCCGTGTTGGTGTAGGTCAAGGTGTAGGTGCGGGGGCCCGTGCCTGGCGCGCCCCGGCCCACGTCGATCACCTTGGTCACATTGATGACGGCATTGGTGCTGACCGTTGTGGTGTCGGTGTTGGACGCCTTGACCGTCGAAGTGAACCCGCTCGTGGCGGTGAGCACCAAGCTGTTGCTCTTGCCAGCGCTCACGCTGCCAGGCACGGTGCCCACGGCCACGAAGCGGAACATGCCGCCCGCAGACAGCGCGCCAGTGCTGGTGATGGGCGTGGCGTTGTCGGCCACACCATCGCCATTGGCATCGGCATAAAAAGTGACCGACGAAAAGCTGAAGCCTCCGCTTTGCACCGAGGTCAAGGCAAAGCTGTCGCTGCCATTGCCGGTGTTGGTCAGCGTGTGAGGATAGACCACCTGGCCACCCGGTGACACGCTGCGCGCGCCATCAGAGGTCAAGGTCAAGGCGGCCACCTGCTGCACCGTGGTGACCACGGCGTTGGAGGTCACCGTCCGCGAAGCCTGAGAGGCATCGGTGTAAGTAGCGGAGGCCTGGTTGCCAATCTGAGTGCCAGCAGCAGGCGCCGCATGGGCCACCCCAGGCATGGCAAGCCAGAACAGCACGATCCCAACCAACACCAGCCAGCTCGACAAGATGCGAGGCATGGCCACGGCAAGGGGCGCATTTTGAGGGTGCCTTGGATGGCTGTTCATCGTGCATTCCCCTTGGCGCTCGTGGCGGGTTCCTCGGCGGTCGTGACCACAGGTGCGGCCTTGTCCACACGCATGTGGGCCGTCACCTGACGCGATTGGCCTGGTGCCAGCTCACCCAAATCCCAACGCAAGGCACGGTACTCATGCGCTGGGACAAGCTGCATCTCCCGCTGCCCATCGGGCAACACCACCCAGCGCTTGAGTGGCAAAGGTTCGAAATGGTGCCCATCCGTGCTGCCGAGGCCCCCCGCAGGCCATGCGCTGCCCGGTTCGTAAACCATGCCCTTGTCCGGGATCGGCAAAGTGGCCACCACTTGACGAACCGCCTTGGAGGTCTTGTTGGTGTAAGTCGCCTGGTAACTGAGCACATCGCCGGGTTTGGCCTGCTTGGCCTTGATCTGAACAGGGTGCCCCTTGGCGTTCTCAGGCACTTGCCAAACCTCCAGAACCGCCTCCACTTCACGCGTCGAGGCGGCCTGCACCAGCAGGGGAATCATCAACGCAGTCAGGGCAAGCGCCGGGAAATGATGAAATTTCATGAGAGGCTCCATTCGTATAAATATTCATATTTATCATTTGCACAATTATTATCATTGATTGGCGTCGCCGCAAGGCATTTCAAATTTGCAGTTATAGGCAGTAATGCATACAATTACCCCTTGTCAGCACCCCCCGTGAAATCAAGCAGTCCATGAGCCACGACGACACCCTTTGCAGCACCAAAGAAGCGGCAACCTTGCTGGGGGTGTCTTTGCGCACCGTGCAGTTGTGGGTTGAAAGCGGCGCCTTGCGTGCCTGGAAAACAGCAGGTGGGCACCGCCGCATCCCCCGTGCTGCTGTTGATGAAATGCTGGCTGCGCGCCGCAAGGCGCTGGAAGGCGGCAACGCAGTCACGCCCACACAGTTCAAGCTCTTGGTTGCTGAAGACGAAGCCGATTTGCTCAAGCTCTATCGGCTTCAAATCAACAGCTGGAAGCTGCCCCTCACCGTGGCCACAGCCACCAACGGTTTTGACGCTTTGGTGCTCGTCGGCGAGTTGCGTCCGAACCTGCTCATCACCGACCTCAACATGCCGGGCATGGACGGCTTTCGCATGATCCGCACCCTGCGGGCCAACGAAGACTTCCGCGACATGGAGATCATTGCCGTCACCGCCTTGGGCCCCGATGAGATCAAGGACCGAGGCGGACTCCCCCCCGGGGTCGGCATGTTCACCAAGCCCGTGCCCTTCTCTGAACTGGAGCGCACCGTGCGCAGCCGCTTGCGATGATCCACATCAGCCGCCAGGAATTCGCACGCCATCAAGATGAGTTGATGCGCAACCACCGCTTGCTGGACGCCATCACCGAAATCCAGTCCTTGTTCATTCGCGATGCGCAACCCCAGCATCTGCTCCATGCGATGACAAGCACGCTGCTGCGGGTCACCCAAAGCACTGACGGCTTTGTGGCCAAACTGCTCATTCAAGCCAATGGCAGCACCCGCCTGCAAGCCTGCTCTGCGGTGAACGGGGTGTGGCATGGCTGCGTGCAAACCGAAGCGATTGGCACGGGCCCGGATGCGCCTGTCATCCTTGCGGGAACAGGCCTGATAGGCCAGGTGCTGCTCACCGGCCAAACCGTGTATGACAACGCCCCCTTGGCCAGCCCAAGCCAGAGCGCCGCTGAGCCACTGATCGGCAATCACCTGGTCATGCCCTTGTACGCTGGCGACAGCATGGTCGGCCTGATCGCCCTGGCCAATCGCCCAGGCGGCTACGACAGTGCCCTGATCGAAGAGCTTCAGCCTTTGGTGCGCAGCTGCGCGCAAATCATCGACGCCTTGCGCAACGAACGCGAACGCTTCGAGGCCAGGGCCATGAGCAGCGCCATTTTGCAAGGCGCCGGGCACGCCATGATC
>JBEANX010000173.1:0-8712 GCA_041165245.1 Pseudomonadota bacterium | reverse complement strand
TCTGCCGTGACCGCCAAGGCCCCAAGCTGGCCGGACAGGTGCTGGTCATGCCCATGCTGGACACGCGCATGCTGGGCCAATCCATGCAGTGCGCGGCAGGCCAAGCCGATCAGGTCGAGTTGGTGGCCCGCACGGCCCGCAGTTACCGCAGCTACCTGCCCCACCCCGCCGACCGGCAGCACCCCTATGCCAGCCCTTTGCAGGCCAGGCGCCTGGGCCAGTTGCCGCCTGCGCAGATTTTCTACACCGAGGGCGACCCGTTGGCCGACGACAGCCGGGCCTACGCCGACAAGTTGCGCCAAGCCGGCAACGAGGTCGAGCTCGTGGGCCTGCCCCCGGCCAATGTGTGCGACGACGAAGCGCGATGTTCGATCACGGCCGACGACCCCTGTGTCACCGCCATGAAGCGCTTCTTGGACGCGCACCGCTGAGGCCTCTTTTTTGGTTCGAAGCTCTGGGGCGGCTGCATCGCCTCGGCGCTTCTTTTGCTTGTTTCTTTCAGATCATTTTCGGGAGCACCCCATGAACCCCAATCTCCACTCAGGCGCACACCCACGCTGGCTGCTGGCCACCCTTGCATCGCTGATGTTGGCCGCCGGCCTGTCCGGTTGCGGTGAAGAACAAAAAGCCCAGGCCGCCGCAGCCCCTCAGCCCCAAGGTGCGCCCGTGAGCGTGGCCGCCGTCATCGCCCGAGCCGTTCAGCAGGAGCGTGAGTTCTCGGGCCAGATCGAAGCCATCGAGCGGGCGCAACTGCGGCCTCGCGTGTCAGGCTACATCGACAGCGTGCGCTTCCAGCCGGGCAGCCTGGTCAAGAAGGGCGATGTGCTCTTCGTGATCGACCCTCGCCCCTATCAAACCGAAGTGGCCAGGCTCGAAGCCGCCGCCGCGAGCGCCCGTGTGCGTGCGGAACAGGCAGGGAGCGAGCTGGCACGCGCCAAGCGCCTGCTGGCCGACAACGCCATTGCCCAGCGTGAGCATGATGAGCGCGCCGCCACGGCACGTCAGCTGGACGCTGCTGCGCGTGCCGACACAGCCGCTTTGCAAACCGCCAAACTCAACCTGGAGTGGACGCAGGTGCGAGCCCCCTTCAGCGGCCGCGTGGGCAAAGCCGAAGTCACCACCGGCAACCTGGTCGACGGCAACACGGTGCTGACCTCGCTGGTCTCGGCCAACCCCATGTACGTCAGCTTCAATGGCGACGAAGCCACCTACTTGCAACTGGGTCAACGTGCCCGCAGCAAGCCCTCGGAGCTCAAGATCCGCGTGGGCCTGGCCAACGAGACAGGCTTTCCGCACACCGGCCGCCTGGAGTTTGTGGACAACCAGATCGACCCGCAATCGGGCAGCGTGCGCCTGCGCGCCGTGGTGGACAACGCCGATGGCTTGTTGACACCCGGCCTGTTTGCCAAGGTGCAACTGGCCACGGGCAGCAGCGACGGTGCTTTGCAGACACTGGTGCTCGAGCGCGCCATTGGCACCGACCAGAACCGCAAGTTCGTGGTGGTGGTCGGCCCCAACAACATGGGTGAGCAACGGCCCGTGCAACTGGGCAGCACGGTGGGTGATCTGCGTGTGGTCACCTCAGGCCTGAAGGTGGGCGAAAAGGTGGTGGTGGACGGCCTGCAGCGCGTGCGCCCTGGCGCGCCCTTGGCACCCACCGAGGTGCCGATGGCGCCTGCGCAAGCCGCAGCGTCAAGCGCATCTGCTGCCGCCGCCCAATGAGGACACACCCATGAACATCTCACGCTTTTTTGTGGACCGGCCCATCTTTGCCGGTGTGCTGTCCATCCTGGTCTTCATTGCCGGGGTGATCGCCATCTTCCGTTTGCCTATCTCGGAATACCCCGAGGTGGTGCCGCCCTCCGTGGTGGTGCGTGCCCAGTTCCCGGGCGCCAACCCCAAGGTCATTGCCGAAACCGTGGCCGCGCCACTTGAAGAGCAGATCAACGGCGTCGAGAAGATGCTGTACATGTCGTCGCAAGCCACGACCGATGGCGTGCTGACGCTGACGGTCACCTTCCAGATCGGCACCAACGTCGAACAGGCCGAGACCCAGGTGCAAAACCGCGTGCAGCGCGCTTTGCCCCGCTTGCCTGAAGAGGTGCGCCAGATCGGTGTGACCACCGTGAAGAGCTCGCCCAACCTGACCCTGGTGGTGCACTTGCTCTCGCCCAAAGGCAGCTACGACGACATCTACCTGCGCAACTACTCCACGCTCAACGTGAAGGACCGCCTCGCCCGCTTGCCGGGCATGGGCGATGTGCAGGTGTTTGGCGCGGGTGACTACGCCATGCGCGTCTGGCTGGACCCACAAAAGGTGGCCCAGCGCAACCTGACGGCCGGTGATGTGGTGGCCGCCATCCGCGAGCAGAACGTGCAAGTGGCCGCGGGTGTGGTGGGCGCGCCGCCCGACACCAAAGCGCCCTTCCAGCTCTCGGTGAATGCGCCGGGCCGCCTGGCCAATGAGGCCGAGTTCGGCAACATCATCATCAAGACCACGCCCGATGGCGGTGTGACCCGCCTGCGTGATGTGGCCCGCATCGAACTGGGTGCCTCGCAATACGCGCTGCGCTCGCTGCTGGACAACAAGCCGGCCGTGGGCATCGGCATCTTCGAGGCGCCCAATGCCAATGCACTGCAGCTGTCCGCCGATGTGCGCAAGCTCATGGCCGAGCTCAAGAAGGACTTCCCGGCCGATGTGGACTACGACATCGTCTATGACCCGACCCAGTTCGTGAGTGCTTCCATTGAAGCCGTGATCAAAACCCTGATCGAAGCCGTGGCCCTGGTGGTGCTGGTGGTCATTGTGTTCCTGCAGACCTGGCGTGCTTCGATCATCCCGCTGCTGGCCGTGCCGGTGTCGATCGTGGGCACCTTTGCCGTGCTGCTGGCTTTTGGCTTTTCGATCAACACGCTGTCGCTGTTCGGCCTGGTGCTGGCCATCGGCATCGTGGTGGACGACGCCATCGTGGTCGTTGAAAACGTCGAGCGCAACATCGCGCTGGGCCTGAGCCCGCGCGAGGCCACCATCCAGGCCATGAAGGAGGTCTCTGGCCCCATCATCGCCATTGCTTTGGTGCTGTGCGCGGTGTTCATCCCGATTGCCTATGTGTCGGGCCTGACGGGGCAGTTCTACAAGCAGTTCGCGCTGACCATTGCCATCTCCACGGTGATCTCGGCCTTCAACTCGCTGACCTTGTCGCCCGCGCTGGCTGCAGCCCTGCTCAAGCCACACGACGCGCCCAAGGACCTGCTGACCCGTGGCATGGACACGGTGTTTGGCGGCTTCTTCAAACGCTTCAACCGCGTGTTTGACCGTGGCTCACACCGCTACCAAGGCGGCGTGGCCGGCACGCTCAAGCACAAGCCGCTGACCATGGGCGTGTACGCGCTCTTGTGTGTGGCCGCCTTCTTCGTGTTCAAGGCCGTGCCCGCGGGCTTCGTGCCGGCGCAGGACAAACAATACCTGGTGGGCTTTGCCCAGCTTCCTGACGCTGCATCCCTGGAGCGCACCGACGCGGTGATTCGCCGCATGACCGACATCACCAAGACCGTGCCCGGTGTGGCCCACGCGGTGGCCTTTCCTGGCCTGTCGATCAATGGCTTCACCAACGCGCCCAACGCCGGCATCGTGTTCTACACGCTGGACGACTTTGCCAAGCGCAAGGGCCCCGGCATGTCGGGCGATGCGATTGCTGCCGAGGTCAACAAGCGCCTGGGCGCCATCCAGGACGCCTTCATCATGGTCTTCCCGCCGCCTGCGGTGAACGGCCTGGGCACCATCGGTGGCTTCAAGCTGTATGTCGAAGACCGCGGCAACGTGGGTTATGACGAGCTGTTCAAAGCCGTGATGGCCCTGCAGATGAAGGCCTGGCAGACGCCCGAGCTGGCGGGTGTCTTCAGCAGCTACCAGATCAACGTGCCGCAGCTGTTTGCCGACGTGGACCGCACCAAGGCCAAGCAGATGGGCGTGCCCCTGGGCAGCATCTTTGACACCTTGCAGATCAACCTGGGTTCGCTCTACGCCAATGACTTCAACCAGTTTGGCCGCACCTACCAGGTGGTGGTGCAAGCCGACGCGCCCTTCCGCTCATCGCCCGATGCCATCGGCCAACTCAAGGTGCGCAGCAACAGCGGCGAGATGGTGCCCCTGGGCAGCCTGATGAAGGTGTCTGACTCTTACGGGCCTGACCGCGTGCAGCGCTACAACGCTTACGTCTCGGCCGACATCAACGGCGGCCCTGCGCCTGGCGTGTCATCTGGCCAAGCACAAGCCATCATGGAGAAGATCGCCGCGGAGACCCTGCCCAAGGGCGTGAGCTTCGAGTGGACCGACCTGACCTACCAGGACATCCTGGCGGGCAACACCCTGGTCTACATCTTCCCGCTGTGCGTGCTGCTGGTCTTCCTGGTGCTGGCCGCTCAGTACGAAAGCTGGACGCTGCCCCTGGCCGTGATCCTGATCGTGCCCATGTCCATCTTGTGCGCGCTGGCGGGTGTCTGGCTCACCAAGGGCGACAACAATGTGTTCACCCAGATCGCGCTGTTCGTGCTGGTGGGCCTGGCCTCCAAGAACGCCATCCTGATCGTGGAGTTTGCGCGTGAGCTCGAACACCATGGCCGTGGCACCGTCGAGGCTGCGCTGGAGGCTTGCAAGCTGCGCCTGCGCCCCATCTTGATGACGTCCATTGCTTTCATCATGGGTGTGGTGCCACTGGTGTTCTCGACCGGCGCGGGCTCGGAGATGCGCCATGCCATGGGCGTGGCCGTGTTCTCTGGCATGTTGGGGGTGACGCTGTTTGGCCTCTTCCTCACGCCCGTGTTCTATGTGCTGCTGCGTACCTTGGCCAAGCGCTTTGAAAAGCCAAAGCCTGTCGCCGCAGCCAACCTTGATCTGACCCAAGAGGTGCAAGCATGATCACCGCTCGCGCATTCACCCCCCTCACTTTGTTGATGGCCGCGCTGGTGCTGGCGGGCTGTGCCACAGCCCCCACTGAGCCCCATGCCCGCTTGAGCGTCCCTGCTGCTTTCAAGGAAGCCCAAGCCTCTGCCTCTGCACAAGCACCGGCGGGCTGGAAATTCGCCACGCCACAGGAGGGCCTCACCCGGGGCCCCTGGTGGTCCGGTTTTTCTGACCCCACCCTGGACCGACTGGTGCTGCAGGCCGTTGATGCCAACCCCACACTTGAGGCCGCAGCCGCACGCGTGCAGGCCGCACGCTCTGCCCTGCGAGGCAGCCAGGCCAGCCAGTTGCCCCAGGTGGGTTTGAACTTTGGCGTGGCACGCAGCAAGCCCAGTGCGGCCGAACAAGGCTTGGCGGCTGGGACACAGGTCTCGCCAGCCACGGTGTGGCAGGCCGGTGTGGGCGCCAGTTATGAGGTCGATCTGTTTCGCCGCGTGGCCAACAGCGTGAACGCGGCACAGCTCGATGCCACGGCCACGCAGGCCAGTTACCAATCGGTGCTGCTGGCCTTGCAAGCCGATGTGGCCCAGACCTACTTTCAGCTGCGCACGCTCGATGCCGATGTGGACGTGCTGACCCGCGGGCTGAGCCTGCGCGAGCAGACGCTGCAGCTCATCGAAAAGCGACGTGCCGCCGGTGATGTGTCTGAGCTGGACGTGGCCCGAGCCCGCACCGACCTGGCCACCACACGTGCAGAACTGCAAGGCTTGAAGGGCACCCGTGCCCGCACCGAACACGGCCTGGCCCTGTTGCTGGGCCAAGCGCCGGCCGCTTTCCAGCTGGCGCCTCAAGCCCTTTCTGCAGAGGCGCCCGTGCCTGCCGTGCCCGCAGGCTTGCCATCCACCTTGTTGGAGCGCCGCCCCGACGTGGTCGCTGCCCAAGCCCAGATGCGTGCAGCCTCTGCGCGCGTGGGCGCGGCACAGGCGGCACTCTTTCCTGCCCTGGTGCTCACGGCCAATGGGGGCCTGGCCTCCTACGAGCTGCGTGACCTGTTTGAGAAGAGCGCCAGTTCCTGGTTGACCAGTGCCGTGTTCTCGCTGCCGCTGTTCGACGGCGGTCGCAACAAGGCCCTGATCGGCAAGGCCGAGGCGCAACTGGCCGAGTCGGTGGCCACCTACCGGCAGTCGGTGCTGCAAGCCTTTGGCGATGTCGAGGGGCAGCTGTCCACCTTGAACAGCGTGCGAGAGCAATCAGCCTCAGTGAGCGAAGCGCTGGTGTCGGCTCGCCGTTCGGCAGAGCTGGCCGACAAGCGCTACCGCGCAGGTGAAGACAGCTACCTCACGCTGCTGGACGCCCAGCGCAGCTTGCTGGGGGTGGAACGCCAGGCCTTGCAATTGCGCGGTGCTTGGGCGAGCAGCACCGTGGGGCTGGTCCGAGCGCTTGGGGGTGATTGGCGCTGAGTGCCCAAGCGGCCGGCATTGAGGCACCTTGCTGCCGACATGCCGCCCCGTCAGCATCCCCCCGCAGGGACCAGGGCTATCGTTGCGCAAGCAACGTGCACTTTCGGTGTGACCCAACAAAAAAACCCCAAGTGAATTGATCACTTGGGGTTTGCATTTGGCGGGAGGGCGTCGTTCAGATCATTGATGCCAAGGCGCATGAATGCTGACTTTGCGGGTGATTGGATTGGTGCAAGTCCCCCAATAAGTCCCCCAGCTTGCCCACGGTTGTGGTTATCCGTCCGGCACGGTACATTCCGCAAGAAACCGAGGTTCATCATGCCAACTGACACCACCCGAACCTGTGTTGAAGTGCAAACGACGCCGGACGGGGCCATCCAAGAAGGCGCAGACCGCACGAGTGAGCAAGGACAAGCCATTCGCTTGTCCGTGGATGAACAACATCGCCTCGTGTCTGTTTTGCTTGATCCCCCTGCGCTTGCTCCGGCCATGGAGCGCGCAGCGCATGCTCACAACGAGTTGATTGAAGCCCCCTGATGAGTGATGGCTGCAGAGGACGCCATGAGACGTCCCAGGTTTGCTGACTCACTGGGGATCGGGTGCAGAGATGGGGAAATGCTTGGTTTCATAGGTTTGCACCTGCGCGGCCAGAGCGCTCAGGCGATCACCGTCCGGTGTACCCAGGCCTGGATCAAGGTCCATCAGGGTTGCGATGTCTCGCAAGGCTGCCTGGTAGTCATCGTTGGCCTGAATCAGTCGAATTTCCATGTTGAATCTCCGTGGCGCTCAGGCCAGAAACCCCATTCTCTAGCCTAGACAGGCTCCAATTCGACATGCACGCGCTGGCCGATGGCCGTGGCGATGTTGACCAGGGCGTCCAAAGAAAAACGCGACACGCGGCCTCGCAGCAAGTCGTTCATGCGGGGTTGCGTGACGCCGCACTGCTTGGCCGCATCGGCCTGCGTCCAGTCACTGGCTTTCACGATGGCAGCGATCTTCTGCATGAGTTCAGCGCGGGCACGCAGGTTGGCTGCTTGTTCGGGCGTGTCCGCCAGGGCATCCCATACGCTGGCGTAGGTTTCGGTCTTGCTCATTTCCGGCCTTTCGTGAGTTGGGCAAAGCGTTCCTTGGCGGTGTCGATGTCGCGCTTAGACGTGGCCTGTGTCTTCTTCTGGAACGCATGAAGGACATAGACCGCGTCAGCCAGACGAGCCGTGTAGACCACCCGATAAGTGCCAGAGTCGTCCCAGATCCTGATCTCTTCCACGCCCTTGCCAATCGACGGCATAGGCTTGAAGTCATCAGGCTGCTCGCCGCGCTGAACCTTGTCGAGCTGGTAGCCCGCGTCCTGCTTGGCATCTTCTGGAAAGTCTCGCAGGGACTTGAGGGCGTCACCCAGGAATCGCACTGGTTTCATGACGAAATTATATCCAAATGGATATGAATTGCAAGATGCGCCGAGGACGCGGTACATTCCGCAAAAACACAGAGGTTCGCCATGCCCATCGACACCACCCATTCATCCCGCGTGGACACCAGCACCACTCATGAGAAACGCGAAGCAAGAGATGCGCTTGAGGCCAAGCTGATGGAAGGAATCCACTCCATTGAGCATGAACTGGCCCCTGCGGAATGGTGTGACATCCGGGCAGAGGCATTAGCGGCAGTGGACGCCAGAAAGAAAGCCTGTTGATTCGGAAGCCCTCCTGGGCACAGCGGCCAGAGCCCGTTACCGCCCTAGGCACACCGCTGTTATTTGCTCCCTCTCATGGCCAAGCTCGCGTGAGATGGTGAGCCTTGCTTGCCGGTCGATGGCTTTCTGTTCGGGGCTCAGTTGCTTGGAGGTCGGTCCGCCAGCAGCAGGCGCCTTCCAGCCGGTCAACTCGGCGTAGCGCGTTTGCGCATAGGTATGGCGGAAGCCGTGAACGCGGTCGATGCCCGCGAAGGCCGTCTGAGCCTTGAAGCGATTGAGCTGATCCTTGTAAGACATCTCGACCGGGATCAAGCTGCCCTTGCCTGCCAGCGCCATGGCTTGGTTCAGCAAGTCCCGCTGCGTCTCATTGCGGATCGGGATATCTCGCTCCTTGCCGCCCTTGGTCCATGTTGACTTGAGCGTCAGCACGTCGCCCCTGTCGGCCCAGCCTGGCTGGATCTTGATGCTTTCCTCGCGCCGCAGGCCGAAGGCCTCTTGAAGCCGCAAGGACAGGGCCGTGTACGGGTCGGACACCCTGTCCAGCTTGCCCTGGTCCAACTCCTTGGCCTTGGACTCGTTCGTCACATAGCGCCTATCGGCGATGCCATAGGCCGCGTTGTCCCGGGCCACGATGTTTTCCTTGCCTATCTTCTCAG
>JBEANX010000172.1:0-6184 GCA_041165245.1 Pseudomonadota bacterium | reverse complement strand
GAGCAGGTTACACCGACCCATGGACAGTGCCCATGCGCGCCTACGGCGATTTCCACGACAAGGGCTCGAAGCTGGTCCTCGGCAACAAAATTCCCGCCAACATGGAGCCCAAAGCAGAGCTTCGCGCTGCGGTCAACCTGCTGGCAAACCACCCCAACACAGCGCCCTTCATCAGCAAGCAACTGATACAGCGCTTTGTCACGAGCAACCCAAGCCCTGCGTATGTGGAACGCGTGGCTAAAGTGTTTCAGTCCAGCAAAGGCAACCTAGGACTCACCCTCAAGGCGATTCTGTTAGCACCTGAGGCCCGCGATTTGGCGAACATGGAGACAAAAGGCTTTGGCAAGGTGCGCGAACCTGTGCTGCGCCTTTCTGCCTTGCTACGCGCCATGAATGCGCAGTCCAATTCGGGCTACTACTTGCTTGGCGCGACCAATGAGGCCGCCTCTGCACTGAATCAGAGCCCCTTGCAAGCACCGAATGTGTTCAATTTTTATCGCCCCGGTTACGTTCCACCCACTTCCGCCACGGCCACCTCTGGCTTGGTCGCTCCAGAGCTGCAACTCACCCACGAAACCAGCATGGCTGGCTATGCCTTCTTCATGCGCAACATCATTGCCATGGGCCTGGGGGACTACGGCCTCACCAATGCGGCAGCCGACCACGACATCCAATTCCCGTTCAACACCGACACATCCAACGCTCTGCTTGCGCTCGCAGATCAACCAAGCACCTTGGTAGACGCGCTGAACCTCAAGCTGGCGTACGGCACACTCAGCAGCAGCACCCGGCAAGACATCGCGCGGACCCTAGCTTCGGTGGACTACCGCGCCAAGCAAAATCCTACTCAAGATCAGATCAATGGCACACGCAAGTATCGCGTGTGGAGCGCGCTGCTGCTCGTAACGGCCAGCCCTGACTTTCTCATCCAGAAATAAGCCACGTCATGCGCCACACCAACTCTGCCTCGCGCCGCCTTTTCCTCAAGCAGGCAACCGCTCTGTCGGGCCTAGGTCTGGCTACACCCTTTGCCCTGAACCTTGCTGCCTTAGGCTCATCAGCGGCCCAAACGGCAAATGACTACAAAGCGCTGGTCTGCATCTTTCTGCAAGGCGGCAACGACCACTTCAATACGGTACTGGCCACTGATGCTCCCTCATGGGCCAGTTACACCGCAGTACGGAACCAAGTACCGGAAAGCTTGGTGCTGCCAAAAGACCAACTTCAGGTCCTCAGCCCCACCAATAACCAGGGCCGCAGCTTCGGCTTGCACCCAGTAATGGCAGGCTCCAAAGCGTTGTTCAACGACGATAAACGCTTGGCAATACTAGCCAATGTGGGCACTCTCATAGAGCCCATCGATACCAAAGAGCAATACGAAACCCAATCACGACGCCTGCCCACCAAGCTCTTCTCGCACAACGACCAAGCAAACACTTGGCAAGCACTGGGGCCGGAAGGCACAGCGGTTGGATGGGGTGGGCGCATGGCGGATCTGGTGGCCGCGGACAACGGCCAATCACTGTTCACTGCCATTTCTGCCACGGGCAACTCGGTATGGCTTTCCGGACAGCAAGTGCAGCAGTATCAGGTTGGCCCAACAGGGCCGGTGCGCTTTGGCACCAACCTCGACCAAAATGGCGTCTCGGTGGTGCACGGATCACCAGAGGTGGCTGCAGCTTTGGAGCGCATTGCACGAAGTAACCACACCGGATCGGTGTTCGGCGCAGACCTCGCAGCCATTGCAGGGAGAAGCATAGATGCCGAGAAAACACTAAGCCAAAATCTGCCTGCTGACAACTTTGAAGCGCTTGGAGCGGACAACGAGCTGCTTTACACATCCCCTGCAAATGGAGCACAGATCCTGAACCCCTTGGCGCAGCAATTGCGCATGGTGGCTCGCCTCATTGCAGCCCGTTCACCACTTGGGATGAAGCGACAAGTGTTCTTTGTCAACATGTACGGCTTTGACACGCACGACAACCAGCTCAAGAATCATGCAGATCTCCTGGCACGGTTGGATCATGCCCTTCGTTATTTCAACACCACGATCGATCGTCTAGAGGTGACCAACGCTGTGACCACCTTCACTGCCTCAGATTTCGGGCGCACGTTCACCAGCAACGGTGACGGAACCGACCACGGCTGGGGCAGCCACCACTTCGTCATGGGTGGCGCTGTCAAAGGTGGTGACATATACGGTGCATTTCCCACGTTGGGCACCAAAAACACAGATGGGAACAAGTTTGACAACAGCCCTGACCAGCTGCAAAACGGCGCCCTACTGCCACGCATCAGCGTTGAGCAATACGGTGCGACATTGGCAAAATGGTTCCAACCCACAATCACAGCCCAGGAACTGCGCCTTATCTTCCCCAAACTAGAGAACTTTGCCGGCAACACCAATCTGGGCTTCATGGCATGAACACTGCGGGCTCGCGTCTAGCCCGCTTGAGGGCTGGACTGGGACTGTGTTTGTGCCTTTTGATAGGTCCTGAGGTCCCTGCTCAAACACTCACCCGCTACGATGCAGCCCGCTTTCTCACGCAAGCCACCTTTGGTCCCAATGAGAAGGACATTGCTCACCTACTAGCCATCGGGCGCCAGGAGTGGCTGGACGAGCAGTTTGGCTTGCGAGCAGAGATCAAGCACCTCAAGTTCATGCCAAATGGAATGCCAATCACACCTGCGGTGACGTACACATTCTGGCAGCAAGCACTGGAAGCAAGGGCCCAACTCAGACACAGGGTAGCGTTTGCGCTTTCGGAGATCTTTGTCATTTCAGGACAGGACAACTGCGGAAGCAGTGCACGTCAAGGGATTGCGAGCTACCAAGACATGCTCGCGGAGCACGCTTTTGGCACCTTTCGTCAATTGATCGAAGCCGTGACAAAGCACCCAACGATGGGCTGCTATCTCGCCCATCTGAGGAACCGCAAGACAAACAATCTGACAGGCCGCGTGCCAGACGAAAACTACGCGCGGGAAGTCATGCAACTCTTCTCCATCGGATTGATCGCCCTCAACAAAGATGGAACACCTCGATTAGATGCTCAGCAACGGCCCATAGAGACCTATAGCTCGAGCGATGTTAGCGGTCTGGCTATGGTCTTCACTGGATGGAGCTGGCAATGCCCTGAATACCCCAGTGACGGCTGCTTTCAATACCGTGGCACTGCACCTCGCAGCAACCCACCCGATCCTTGGGTTGTCGCTATGGTGCCATATCCGCAATTTCACGACTCTGGAGCCAAACAATTCCTGGGTGTAAAGATCAGAGAACCTCTGCTGTTAGACGCAGACCCCGAAAAAGACCTCAATATTGCACTGAACACTCTGGCTCAACACCCAAATGTAGGTCCGTTCATAGGCAAGCAGCTCATTCAACGGCTAGTCACTAGCAACCCCAGCCCCGCCTATGTTGAACGCGTGGCGAGAGCCTTCGATGCAAGCAATGGCAGCCTTAGAGCGATGGTGCAAGCCATTTTGCTTGACATTGAAGCCCGTCAGCCATCGCCTGGGACTCCATCTGCTCAAGGCAAAGTTAAAGAACCTATCTTACGGCTTTCAGCCCTGCTACGCGCCTTCAACGCAAGTTCAGCAACAGGGCTTTTCGCGATTGGGACATATCACGAGGCATCACTCGGACTCAATCAATCACCCTACGAAGCACCATCCGTCTTCAATTTTTTTCGGCCGAATTTCGCACCTTCTGGTAGCCACTCTGCTCAACACGGAATGCTGGCGCCGGAGCTACAGATTGCCGATGAAACAAGCATGGCGGGCTATGCCCGCCTCATGGAGCAAGTCATCTGGGCTGGTGTGGGCGAGCATGTCAAACACCGACGGGAAGTGATCCACCCTTCCGATGTGAAACTAGAATACCAACTAGATGACGGTGCCGGTTGGCTAGACCCTGCCCTCACGGCAAGCCAACTGGTAGAGCGCATCAACCAACGCTTGTTGTTGGGCAACATGAGCGCGCCATTGAGAGCTGACATCGAAGTTGCCTTGGCCAGTTTGCCTGGTCTCCAAAAGGACCAAGCCCGAAAGCGCGTGTGGTCAGCCTTGCTTCTGACCGTGGTCAGCCCGGAATACCTGGTGCAACGATAGTTGCAGAGCCATACGTTGGCATGTCATCTATGCGTGCTACAAACAGTCATGACAAGAATCCTCACTTCTTTGAAATTTTGCAAAGCTGACGCATTGCTTCTCGCTTCCGTGCGCAGTCAATATCATCAGATCAAACGACAACGCATGACCAATTTCGAGCACAAAGCAAGCCTTGAAATAAAATATCCAACCATAGTTTCGCGCTCACACCCAAGGCGAGCCATGCCGACGCAACAGGCCTGAATCATGTCGGTAAAACAGCGTATTACATACGCCCTCGCGGCCAGCACATTCGGGCAGGGCATCACAATCGGTACGCAATTGCTTCTCATACCGATGTTCTTTCATTACTGGGGAGCTGGCTTGTATGGTGAGTGGCTGATTTTGTCCAGCGTACCGGCCTACCTCACCATGGCTGACCTGGGGATCGGCTCTGCCGCTGGCAACGAGATGACAATGATGGCTGGCGCGGGAAACCTTGAGCGTGCCCAGCAAACATATCGTGGTGCACACTGGGTCGCCCTTGGGGCAGGGTTAATTGCATTGCTCATCGGACTGTTGTTAGCCTGCATGGCGACTTTTTGGATGATCCCAAAAACAACACTCATCTCTCCAAGTGAAGCGGGTTGGATCATTGTGCTGTTCTCGCTTGGGGTTAGCATTAATTTTCAGGGAAGTGTGATCTCTGCAGGTTATCGGGCGGCAGGACGCAATGGGCTCGGCATTGGCCTCAATAACACCTCACGCCTGCTGGAGGCAGTAGGCATGGGTATCCTGCTTGCCAAAGGCGCTGGCCCAATGATGGTTTGCACCGTGGCCCTTTGCGTCAAGGCGGTCATGTTATTGCTTCAACACTTTTGGCTACAACGCACGTGCCCGTGGTTGCATCATCCACCGATGCCAGCTGACCGAACACTTGTGAAACGCCTGATTGCACCTGCATTGGGCTTTATGGCTTTCCCTTTGGGCAACGCCTTAGCCCTGCAGGGCCCAATTCTCGTCATTGGGCACCTCATGGGTGGGCCTGCGGTAGCACTTTTCTCTGCCACACGTACTTTGGCAAGAGTGCCCATTCAAATTGCCAACGTGTTCAACTCTTCAGTCTGGCCTGAAATGTCCAGAGCTCACGGCTCTGGCAACATTCCGCTGCTGAGAACACTACACAGGAGCAGCTGGGGAATCACTTTCGTTTTGGTGGCAACCAGCAGCGTGGCCTTGCTTGTTTTAGGCCCGTGGCTCGCCAAAGTCTGGTTAGGCGAAGCCACCAAATTTGACACCACGATTTTAATTTTCTTGATATCAATGACCCTGTTCTCTGCCACCTGGAGCTCGAGCTCAGTGGTTCTTACAGCCATCAACGCTCATGGCGGACTCGGGTTACGCTATGTGCTGGTCAACGCCATTTGTTTGGGACTGACGTGGGTACTTACTCCGAGCTTTGGATGGTGGGGCATGCTTGCGCCATTGGTATTAGCAGAAGTGTTGCTTTTGGCCTGGATCTTGCCAAAAGTAATGACCATCACTCAAGACAATTTCGGCTCTTTTGCCAGACAAACGATTGCGGAAGGTGCGATCAATCTTATCGACGTTGTCAAACGCAGAAAGACTTGAAAGCCAAATATCCACCACTGTCACAATTTGATTTACCAATGTCGGCTGAAAAAGCCAGAGATGTTCCAATGCATTGACCATGTCCCAGGCTTCCGTTCCGCACAGTTACAGAATAGACCGGCATGATTGGCCTATCGAGGGGCAGGGAGTTAAAGCGGCCCTGAAACACCAGCTAGATGTCAAGTTCCGGCTGGTTATAAACGCGCTTCTTGAACAATTCAGCTTTTTTTGGCGTGCGAATCTTTCAGTGCCTGAACGGGTGAGATGTGATTGAGCGCCCGTTGCGGGATCAGATGGTTATAGCTCTTGACGTATTGGTTGAGCGTGGCCTCAAGGTCTGCTGCTGACGTGAACCGAGTCTGATTGACCACTTCACTGATTCTGGCATTGAAGCGCTCGACCATGCCATTGGTCTGTGGGTGGCTGACGTGCCCCCTACAGCCATACCAATCAGTTGGAG
>JBEANX010000171.1:0-4557 GCA_041165245.1 Pseudomonadota bacterium | reverse complement strand
GCGGCCACCCTCGCGCAAGCGGTCTGCACCATGGCCCCCTTGTTGAGCATGCAACGCCTGGCGCAGCGCCCCTGGCACTGGCATGCAAGGCAAGCCGCACAGGCTCAATGGCAGCGCTGGCGCCACCCGCCTGACGCCAAGACCCGCCGCTGGCGCCTGGCTTTGCTGACAGCAGCTGCCTTGCTGCTGGCCATGCCCTGGCCACACAAGCTGGGTGGACAAGCTCGCATCGAGGGCCTGCAACAAAGGGTGCTCTCAGCCCCGACCGATGGCTTCATCAAGGCCACGCATGCCTTGCCGGGTGACCATGTCAAGCAAGGCGCGGTGCTGCTGGATCTGGCCGAACAAGAGCTCAAGCTGGAGCGAGAGCGATGGCTCAGCCAAGCCTCCCAGTTCGACAACGCCTACGCCGCAGCCATGACCCGTGGCGACCGTGCAGAGGCCAGCATCAGCTTGTCCAAGCTGGAAGAGGCGCAGGCGCAACTCTCGCTGGTGGATCAACAACTGCAGCGCGCCCAACTCAAAGCGCCTTTCGATGGCGTGGTCATCCAGGGTGACTTGAGCCAATCCATCGGTGCCCCTGTCAAACAAGGCGACGCCCTGATGACCGTGGCCAGCGAGCAAGGCCACCGGCTCATCATCGACATCGACGAAGGCGACATTGGCATCGTCAAAACCGGCCAACAAGGCACCATGGCTTTGTCGGCGCTGCCTTGGCAGACCCTGTCTTTCACGGTGAGGCGCATCACGCCTCAGGCCACAGCCCGAGATGGCCGCAATGTGTATGAGGTCGAAGCTGCATTCGACGAGGCCCTGCCCCCTGGCACGCGCCCAGGCTTGATGGGCCCAGCCAAGGTGCAAGTGGGCCACAGCCCCCTGGCCTGGAGCTGGGTGCGCCCCCTGATCGACAAAGCTCGTTTGTGGCTCTGGGCCTGGGGCGCTTGATGGGCGTGAGCAATGCGATGGGACTGCAGAGCCCGCATTGGCATCGGGTGGCCCTGCTCAAGCCACGGCTGGCCAGCGCGGTCCGGGTACGCCGCGTGTGGGTGCGCGGCCAACGCTGGCATGTCATGCAACACGCAGGCCAAGGCCAAGCCTGCAGGCTGAACCCGCAAGCCTACGGCTTTGCTGCACGGCTTGATGGCACGCGCACGGTTGACGACATCTGGCAGCAACTGGACCAACAGGCCAGCCAAGCCCCAGGCATGGACCCGCCGAGTCACGATGACATCATCGAGCTGCTGCAGCTGCTCCATGCCCATGCATTGCTCGCTCACGACCAAGCCGCAGATTTCGGCACCTGGGCACACGCCGCGCCAAGCCATGGCTTGGCACCAGCGCGGCAAACCGAACACGCCAAAGGTCCAGGCAAAAGCATCTGGGCCTGGCGCATGAGCTTGATGGATCCCAGCGATTGGCTGACACGCCATGCCCACTGGGCACACATGCTGTTCTCACGCTCAGGCTTGATGGTCTGGCTGGCACTGATGGCTTGGATGTGCGGTGTGTGGGCCGTGCATTCAAGCGCACTGCGTGACCATGCACTGCATGGCCTGGTGTCCAGCCGTTCGCTGTGGCTCTCTGCCCTGTGCTACCCGGTCATCAAGGCTTTGCACGAGGCAGCACACGCGCTGGCTGTCCAAAGGTTTGGCGGGACCGTCAAAGATTGCGGCTTGAGCTGGATGATGTTGATGCCTGTGCCCTATGTGGACGCCAGCGATGCCCATGGTTTTGCCCACGCCTGGCAGCGGGGGCTGGTGAGTGCCGCAGGCATCATGGCTGAAATGGCCTTGGCCAGCCTGGGCTTGAGCCTGTGGGCATGGACAGAGGCGGGCCTGCTGCACGATCTGGGGTTTGCCATCTGGTTCATGGGCTGCACGTCCACCCTGCTCTTCAATGGCAACCCATTGCAGCGCATGGACGGCTACCACCTTCTGACTGACCTGCTGCAACTGCCCGGCCTGGCCACGCGCAGCGCCCACTGGTGGAAGCGCCAGTGGCTTCGGTGGGCACAAGGCGAGACCCATGCACAGCACCGCATGGACCGTGCTCAAGCAGCGCCTGGCGAATCAACCTGGCTTTGGACCTACGCGCCAGCTGCCTGGCTGTACCAGTGGGCGCTTTGGCTGAGCATGTGCCTTTGGCTCGGCGCCATCACAGCACCCCTGGGCTGGCTCATGGCGGCGTTGGTGGTGGCACGCTTGGCGATCTGGCCATGGGCGCGCCTGGTGCGAGAAACCTGGCAGCTGCAGGTGCTCAACGGCAGTCGCGGCCGGCCGTTCTGGCGCCCTGCCCTGGCCTTGACGGCGCCTCTGGCCTTGATGTTGGCCCCATGGCCTGACGCCACCTTGGTGCAAGGTGTGGTGTGGGCGCCCGAACAAGCCCTGGTTCGCGCCGACGTGGAGGGCCAAGTGCTGGAGGTCCTGCGGCAAGACGGCGACACGGTTCAAGCCGGTGAGCCTTTGCTGCGCTTGGGCAACCCCAAGCTGCACGCCCAGCGGGAGCAGGTGGCAGCTCAGCTCGACCGGGCCATGCAAGGTGAGTTCCAGAACCTGGGCCTTCATGGCGCTGCGTCTGGTCAGGCTGCGGATGAAGCGGCCCAGTTGCAAGCCCGACTTCAGCACATCGAAGAGCAGATCCGTTCACTCACCATCACCGCCCACCAACCGGGCACCCTGCGGTGGCCACAAGTGCGCGACCTGCCCGAGCGCTACTTGAAGCGCGGCGATCTGGTCGGCCATGTGATCGACGCCCAAGCCGTGGTGGTGCGCCTGGCCATGCCGCAAGACAGCAGCCGTGCGATGGGTTCCCAAGTGGCACAGGCCACGGTTCGCCTGAGCGGGCCCAGCCAGCCCGTGCTGCCTGCCACAGTGGCCCGCGACAGCATGGGCGCCACGCGCCAATTGCACAGCGCGGCGCTGAGCGAAGCCATGGGGGGCGACATCGAGACCGACCCCAAGGACGACAAGCACCTGCAGGCCTTGCGCCCCATCGTCTGGATGGATGTGCGCGTGCCCAGCCTGGTGCTGGACGGCGCAAGGCCTCAAGCCCCGAACACCAGCGCCCCGCGCCTGGGGCAAAGGGCCTGGGTGCGGCTGGACCACGGCATGGCACCCTTGATCTGGCAATGGCTCCAGCACGCCCGACAAGGTGTGGACGCAGCCTTCAATGCCCGCTGACCTCGCAAGCCCATGGCCTTGAACCCCCACGCCCTGCCACGCCCAGGCCCGCGTTGGGGGCCTTGCCCCATGCGCGGCGAGGCGGCGCCCCCGCGCCCCCATGTCGGCCAAGGTGCGCCTTGGTTGGCAACTGGCCTTCCCTTGTTGCCAGCACCGTGGGTGCTTCGCAGCCATGCCCGGTGGCTGCGCGCCATTCATGCGAGCACACAAAGCTGGTCGAGTCTCAAGCCCGATGAACCCCCCTGGCTGACTCGCCTTGACGGCCTCAAAACAAGGCTGATGCACCAAGGCTTGGCGTCTGGCGCTCTGTGCGACGCCTTGGCCTGTGTGGCCGCCGCCGTGAGCCACACCCAAGGCCTGGCGCTGTCAAAGCCGCAACTCCTGGCCGCCACCTTCATGCTGGACAACCGCCTCGCAGAGATGGCCACGGGTGAAGGCAAGACCTTGGCCATGGCCACTGCCGCCGCCGTGGCCGCCATGGCAGGCGTGCCCACCCATGTGATGACGGCCAACACCTATTTGGCCGAACGCGATGCCCAAGCGATGGCCGAACTGTGGCGAGCGCTCGGGCTGAAGGTGTCTCACTTGCATGATGCACAGACGCCCGAGGAGCGCGCCATTGCCCACGTGGCCGACATCATCTACGGCACGGCCAAGGATTTTGCCTTTGACCACCTCCGTGACCTGCTGTGCGGGCGAACAGGCCTTGCAAACCAGCAGCCCATGCTGCGCGGCTTGTGCCTGGCTTTGCTGGACGAGGCCGACAGCCTCTTGCTCGATGAGGCCAATGTGCCGCTCATCCTTTCTGCGCCCACGTCACAGCCCCCTCAGGCCTTGGCACAGCGCCGGGCCCTGTGGTGGCAAGCGTGGCAGCTTTCTGGCGAGCTGAACCTGCCGCTGCATGCTCGGGTGGACGCCATGTCTGGCCAAGCCCAACTCACACCCCTGGGTTGCGCACACCTGAGCACCTTGGCGGTGCCATTGGCTGGCCTTTGGCAACGCCCTCGCGTGCGCGAAACACTGCTGCAACTGGCCCTGTCAGCCAGGCACGGCTTGCAGCGCGATGTGCACTACGTGCTCAAGCAAGGTCAGGTGCAGCTGCTGGACACCCTCACAGGGCGCGTGGCCGAGGGGCGAGTGCTGGCCCAAGGCCTGCACACCTTGGTTGAACTCAAAGAGGGCCTGCACCCCACCCCACCCAGCGAGACCGTGGCCCAGATCACCTTCCCGCGCTTTTTCAATCGCTACTGGCGCCTGGGCGGCCTGAGCGCCACCTTGTGGGAAGACCGCACAGAACTGCAAGCCCTGCATGGTCTGAGTGTGGTGCGCCTTCCCACGCGCCTGCCCAGCCAACGTCAGACCTGGCCGACCCGCCATT
>JBEANX010000170.1:0-8836 GCA_041165245.1 Pseudomonadota bacterium | reverse complement strand
CGCCCGACCCGCAGCAGGGGTCGTACACCTGCCCTTGGTGCGGGGCGAGCACGGCCACCAGGGTCTTGACGATGCTGGCGGGCGTGTAGAACTGCCCGCCCCGCTTGCCTTCGGCGCTGGCAAACATGCCCAGGAAGTATTCGTAGACCTGCCCCAGCACATCACGGGCCACGGCTGCATCGGTGCCAAAGCCGATGGTGGAGATCAAGTCGACCAGCTCGCCGAGCTTGCCATCGGGCAATTGGGCCCGGGCATAGCGCTTGTCGAGAATGCCTTTGAGCTTGGGGTTCTCCGATTCGATGACGCTCAAGGCGTCGTCAATGCGCTTGCCGATGTCGGGCTGCTTGGCGGCTGCGCGCAGTGCCTCCCAGCGGGCACCCTCGGGCACCCAGAACACGTTGGCGGCTTTGTAGTAGTCGCGGTCTTCAAGCTCTGCTGCAATGTCTTCGTCGCTGGCGTCACCGTAGAAGTATTCGTCGTCAGGGTCTCGCAGGCGGGCAGCCAGCTCCAGCGTGCGTGCAGTGAAGGTGTCCGAGATGTACTTGACGAAGATGAGGCCGAGCACGAGGTGCTTGTACTCGGCGGCGTCCATGTTGGCGCGCAGCTTGTCAGCGGTGGCCCAGAGTGTTTTCTTGATGTCGTCGAGCATGCCCAGGTTCTTGGAGTTTGGGCAAATTATCGCAGTGAGGGGCGGGCCTCAGATCAGATTGGGTATTCCAAGCGTTTCGTTGTGGCCTTGATTTTCATGAACCATCAAGCCTGAGTGGGCTGTCTTGGCGCCTTGCGCCTACGCAACGCCATCTCGCGCTAGGTGGCTTGTAACGCCCACCGTGCAATTAGCGCCTTGATCTCGTGGATGCCAGTGATTTCTCTAAGACCAATTGATCGAGGTTGGGAGCGACCAACGTGTGCAGTGGTGGGCTGCCTGCACTTCGAAGGGTTGGCCTCACAATCTCGCGCCATGCACACCTTGTCTGAATTGCGCTCGGGCGCGTTGCGCGGCATCACACGGCTGAACCTGTCGGCGGGGCTCACCGAGCTGCCCCCTGAAGTGTTTGAGTTGGCCGACACTCTGGAGGTGCTCAACCTCACGGGCAATGCCCTGAGCACGCTCCCGGCTGATTTGCCCCGCCTTCACAAGCTCAAGGTGCTGTTCTGCTCGGGCAACCAGTTCACCCAGGTGCCCGAGGTGGTGGGGCAGTGCCCCAGCCTGAGCATGGTGGGCTTCAAGTCCAACCAGATCGAGCATGTGCCAGCGGCCAGTTTGCCGCCCCACTTGCGTTGGCTGATATTGAGTGACAACCAGATCGAAGCCTTGCCTGATGAGCTGGGCCGCCGCCCCTTGTTGGAAAAGGTCGCCCTGGCAGGCAACCGTTTGCGTGCCTTGCCAGACACCATGGCCGCGTGTGAGCGCCTGGCCTTGCTGCGCATTTCAGCCAACGCGTTTGAGCAATTCCCCGATTGGTTGTTCATGCTGCCCAGCTTGAGCTGGTTGGCGCTGGCCGGCAACCCAGCCAATGAAGGGCTGGAGGCTCAGCGCAGCCTCACTGGGCAAGACACCCCACAGGTGCCCTGGGCTGATTTGACCTTGCATGAGGTGCTGGGGCAGGGCGCTTCAGGCGTGATCCACCGGGTGACATGGCAGCCAGCGGGCGGGCAAGGAGTGAGCGCCGCCCTCAAGGTGTTCAAAGGTGCTTTGACCAGCGACGGCTGGCCGCACAGCGAGATGTCGGCATGCCTGAGCGCCGGCCAGCACCCAAACCTGATCGGCGTGATCGGGCAGTTGCAAGGGCATCCACAAGGCCTGGACGGCTTGTTGATGCCCCTGGTGGACGCAAGCCTGAAAACGCTTGCCGAGCCACCCAGCCTGATCACCTGTTCGCGTGATGTTTACCCGGCAGTACGCGCCTGGGGCCTGGACACCGCTTTGCGCATGGCTGAGGAAAGTGCGTCGGCCTTGGCCCATTTGCACTCGCGTGGCCTGATGCATGGCGATTTTTATGGTCACAACCTCTTGTGGCGCCAAGGCTCGGGCTTGATGCTGGGTGACTTCGGCGCCGCCACCCCTTTTGACCCTGCCGATGAAGCGATGGCCGATCGCCTTTCGCGCATCGAGGTGCGGGCCTGGGGGTGCTTCCTGCAGGAGTTGTTGCAGCACTTGCAGGCGCAACCTGGTGACGAGGCCGCCATCACCGCGTTGGCGCACTTGCGAGACCAATGCATGGGCTCCGTGGCCCTGCGCCCCACTTGGCATGCGATCGAAGCTGCATTGCAGGCAGCCAAAGAAAAAGCCCGACAGGGCTGAGCCTGTCGGGCTTGTGTCGGTCATTCCCACCGAATGACCTGGGCTGAGGAGAAGGCCTCTCAACCCTGAACCCTCCACATGGGAGGCCGCCTCACTGGCGGGCAGACCACATCAGGACCTTCCTGCTGCACCGGCAAAGCCGGGCGGTGTCTGCTCTTGGCCACCGAGACCCGGTGTGCCTTGCGGGCTGGCGATACATCGCTGCTGCCCACGCCCTCAATATGCCAGAGCGCCATGTGCTTGTGGGCGCCTTGTGGCAAGCTCACAGGGCCGTGCGTGAACGATGCACGAAAACCGGTGATCAGACCCATGTCCAGCCCCAAGCGCAACGCTCTTGAATGTGAACCTCATCACGACCCTGCCTGGGAGCACGCTGTCTTGAGCGTGGCCCAGATGGGTCGTGCCGATGCTTGGGCCATGGCGCACGTCCACCCTGGCCCTGCGTTGATGGAACGGGCAGGGCAAGGTGTTGCCCGCGCCATCATGCAACGCTGGGCAAGCAGGCCCGTGCTGGTGCTTTGCGGGCCGGGCAACAACGGTGGTGACGGCTGGGTGATCGCTCGTGTGTTGATGCAGGCTGCTTGGCCTGTCACCCTGGCCACGGCTTGCCCGGTGTCGCAACTCAAGGGCGATGCCTTGCACCACGCCCGCTTGTGGCCAGCCAGCCAAGCCGTCAAGGCCTTGTCAGACCTCACCGAGGTCGACCTGAAGGAGGCTCTTTGGTGGTCGATGCCCTGTTCGGCGCTGGCCTGAGCCGGCCGCTTGACGAGCCCCTGTGGCGATTGCTGGCGCAGGTGCGCGCGCTGCGCGTGCCTGTGGTGGCGGTCGACGTGCCTTCCGGCTTGCATGGTGATCTGGCCCGGCCCTTGGGCACACAGCCCTTGGCAGCGCCCGCTGACCTGACAGTGACCTTCATGGCACCCAAGCCTGCCCACCTGCTCATGCCAGGGCTCACAGTGTGTGGTGAGTTGGTGGTGGTGGAGATCGGCATCCCTGCACTGGCCTTGCCGCATTTGAACGCGCCAAGCGGCCCTGGTGCAGGTGCCGAGCCAGCTTTGGCCCTGCGCAACGGCCCAGCCTTGTGGCGAGCAGCCTGGCAAGTGCCGGGTCGTGATGCCTACAAATACCGCAGGGGCCACGCCCTGGTGTTTGGCGGGCCACGCATGCTCGGGGCTGCCCGCTTGACAGCTCGCTCTGCGGCCCGTGTGGGCGCCGGCCTGGTCACCCTGGCCGTGCCCGAATCGGTGTGGCCCATCGTGGCTTCGACCTTGATGTCGGCCATGGCCCAGGGCCTGGACGATCGCAGCGATGCCAGCTTGCAGCAGGCTTGGGGAGACCTGCTGGGCAGCCACGCTTGGGCGGCCTTGGCCATTGGTCCTGGTGCCATGCGTGGCTTGCCTGGCACTGACCCTGCAGCCACCTTGCGCGCCCTGGTGCTGATGGCTTTGGCGCATGAGGGCTTGCCTGGCCTGGTGCTGGATGCCGATGCGCTCATGGCCTTCGAGGCCGAGCCGCAGCGCTTGTTCGACGCCTTGCACGCGCGCCAAAAGGCGCAGCCTCATGCAACTGGCGTGGTGCTCACCCCGCACGAAGGTGAGTTCACGCGCTTGTTCGGGCCGGCCCCTTTGGCCGAGGACGGCGGTGCGATCGACAAGCTCGCCCGCACGTGCCAGGCGGCCCAGCGTTGTGGCGCCATCGTGTTGCACAAGGGCCCCGACACCGTCATCGCCGCGCCTGATGGCCAGGCCGTCATCAACACCGATGCACCCGTGTGGCTGGCCACCGCCGGCTCGGGGGATGTGCTCACCGGCTTCATCGCAGGGCTGTTGTCGCAAGGCCTTTCGGGCTTGGATGCTGCTTGTGCGGGGGGCTGGGTACATGCGGCTTGTGCCCGTCAGTTCGGGCCTGGTTTGTTGGCCGAGGACTTGCCCGAGCAGATGCCCGCGGTGTTGCGCCAACTGTGCTGGTAAGGCGCCTCAGGCCGGTGGCCTGCGCCCTTTCAGCCGATGCAGGTTCGGTTTTTGCCTGTGCGTTTGGCCTCGTACAAGGCCAGGTCAGCGCGGTCCAGGCCGGCCTCGATGGGCTCGTCCATGCGGTATTGCGTCACCCCGGCCGAGAAGGTGATGAAGACTTTGCGTTCATCGGCGGTGAAGAACTCGGCGCTGAGCTGGCGCTGCAGGCGCGTGAGCACTTGCTGGGCTTCATCGACCTCGGTCTCGGGCAGCAGCACCACGAACTCTTCGCCGCCATAGCGTGCGATCACGTCGCTGGGGCGCAGGCATTCGCTCACGCGGCGCGAGAGGAACTTCAAGGCCTCGTCGCCCGTCTGGTGGCCCAGGGTGTCGTTGAGCTTCTTGAAGTTGTCGACATCGAGCAGGCCAATGGCCAACAGCCCGCCTTGGCGCTCCACCCGTGAGCGCTCTGCGTCGAAGGCACGGGCCAAGCCACGGCGGTTGGCGATCTGGGTGAGCGGGTCGGTCGAGACCTCGTCGGAGAGCTTGCGGATCTCGTCTTCCAGCGTGCGCACGCGATCGCTCAGCTCGGAGGCGCGGGCATGCTCGGCGTGCATGCGCTCTTGCGCCTGAGCGATCACGCCATGCACAGCGCGGCTTTCGGTGACCATCTCACGCACCACGCCAGCCAGGCTCTCCAAGGTGTCGGCCTGGCCGATGGTATCGGCATAGCCCACCAGCTTGTCCTGGAAACGGCCTGTGGTTTGGCCCAGCTCGGCGATCTCGCTGAGCATCTCGTGGATCATCTGCTTGAGCGCGTGGCGTGCAGCTTCGCGCTCGCTTCGGAGTGCTTTCTGGCGCTCTCGCGTGTCAGCCAGCAAGTCCTGCATGCGGCGGGTGCCACGGGGGCTCAAGCCATTGGCCAGTTCGGCCTGCATGGCCACGCATTGGCCTGACACCCAGCTCTCGTCCTCGGCCAGCTCGACCAGGCTGTCGGTCAAGGTCTGGCACAGGCCGGTGAGCTGGTCGATCAGGTGGTGGCGCTGTTCGATCACGCGCCTGGCTTGCTCGCAGGCCAGGGCCATGTCCTCAGCGATGCCATCGCCATGGGCTTGCTGGGCAGCTGTCTTGGCCAGGGCCGAAGCCAGTGCAGCGTTCAAGGCCAGACGGGCTTCCTGGCCAGGTGCTTCCTGGTCAGGCAGGGCCAAGGCCAGGGTGTCGCTCAGGTGTTTGGCCTCAGGTGCACTCAGGCCTCGCTGCGGGCGTGCGCTTGCTGTGGTTGCGGTTGCCATCGCTGAGCCTGGCAGATCGGGCGCGGTCGGGTCAGGCAAGCTCGGCGCCAAAGGGGCTGTTGTGGTCGCCAATGGGGGGTGGACTGAGGTGTCCGCCGCCGGGTCAGCCGCAGCATCCGCGGCCGCGTCGGCCTCCAGCACGGGGGCGTCAACTTTGTCCTGATCCCAACTCAGGTTGAGTTGTTGCAGGCGTTGCAGCAGCCGCTCGGCCGAATGCTTGCTGCCTTCCAGCACGCGTTGCAGGCTTTCTTTTTTGCGGGCGGTCGTCCACTGCTTGTTGGTGCGATCCAGCCCACGTGTGATGCGCCCGATCAGCTCAGACCATTGAGGCCCGGTGTCTTCCTTCAAGGGCTCTGCAGAGGCTTTTGGGGCGGCCGCCTCGCTGGGGGCAGGCAAGCCCAGGGCCTCGCATTCCGCCGCGTAGGCCCGGCGGTAGTTGTCGGGCGTGGGCTCCGAGCGCTCGGTGGCCAGGCGCCGCAGGGCCGATTTGGCCAGTTGTGCGGGTGTCGCCGCTGTGGTCGTGCTGGACGCCGAAAGTGGCTGCATGGAGGCGGTGTTGGTGCCCGTGTTGGCTGGGCCGGCTGCGGGAGCATTGGGGCGGGCAGTCATCGCGTTTCCTGATCAGCCACGCACCGCCAAAATCAGCAGGCCTGCTGCCCCTTGGCGGGTGGTGCTGTTGGCAAAGGGTCCAGGCTGCCGAAATCGGTGTCGATGCGTGGCAGCGGCTGCCTGAGGTGCTGGTCGCGCAGCCACTCGTTGATCTCATGCGCGGGCATGGGGCGCGCAAACAAGAAGCCTTGGCAGATCTGGCAACCCAAGTTGTAGAGCACTTCCATCTGAGACACCTGTTCCACGCCCTCTGCGATCACGCGCAGGCCCAAAGCCCTGGCCAGAGCGATGATGGCAGAAACCACGGCCGTGCTCTGTGGCGTAGTGCCCAGATCCCGCACAAATGATCGGTCGATCTTGAGTTCGCTGATGGGCAGGGAAGTCAAGTAGGCCAGTGATGAATAGCCTGTGCCGAAGTCGTCGATCGAGATCTCGGTGCCCAGCTCGTTGAGCTTGTGCAGCGAAGGCACGACGCCTTGCAAGTCCTTCATCAGGCCGGTTTCGGTGATCTCCAGCTCGATGCTGTGGGGCGAGACACCTTCCTCTGCCAGGATGCCGGCCACCAGTTCAACCAAGTCACTGCGTTCGAACAGTCGGCTGGGCATGTTCACTGCCACGGCGATGTCCAGGCCATGGTCTTGTTTCCAGGCCTTGACCTGGCGGGCGGCTTCGCGGATGGCCCACAAGCTCATCTCGTTGATCAGGCCGGTGGTTTCTGCCAAGGGGATGAAATCGCCAGGCGGGATGAGTTTGCCGTCGCGCTGCCAGCGCATGAGGGCTTCTGCACCCACCATCTGGCTGGTGCGGACATCGATTTTTGGCTGGTAGTACAGCACCAGCTCGTTGCGCTCCATGGCCTTGTGCAGGGCCGTGTCCAGGTCCAAGCGCACCCGGCCCTTGCTGGCCAGTTGCGGGTCGTAGAGCATGGTGGAGTTGCGGCCTTGCGTCTTTGCCATGTCCATGGCCACGTCAGCGCTGCGCAGGAGGTCGGCCACGTTCACGCCGTGCGAGGGAAAGCATGCCACGCCCGCGCTGGCCGTGATGAAGCATTCCTGGCCTGCAGCCATCATGGGCGCGCGCAGGCTTTCGAGCACTTTGCGGGCCACTTCCATGGGCTCGTCGACCGATTGAACTTCGGGCAACAGCACCACGAACTCGTCGGCGCCCAGGCGGCCCACGGCCTCCAGGGTGCGATGGCTGCGGTGGGCGTGCAGGTCCAGCCCGCCTTCCATGACCTGTTCGGAATGCTTGACACAAGAGCGCAGGCGGCGCGCCACTTCGATGAGCAGCTCGTCACCTGCCTGGTGGCCGAGGTTTTCGTTGATGACCTTGAAGCGGTCCAAGCCGATCTGGATGAGGGCCACGCCATGGTTGAGCCGTTTGGCATGCTCGATGGCGCGCTCGCTGCGCCAGAACAGCTGGCGGCGGTTGGGCAAGCCGGTGAGGGTGTCGAAGTTGGCCAGGTGCTTGATCTTGTCCTCGGCCATGCGCCGGTCGGTCACGTCCTGCACGATGCCGGTGTAGCCAATGATGTTGGCCAGCTCATTGAACTCGGGCTCGGCTTCGATGTGCAGCGTGCGCACACGGCCATCGGACAAGGTGACTTGCACATCGCAGCACAGCACCGTGCCGTGGTTCAGCACATCGCGCAAGATGCGCTGAAAGCCCCGTTGGTCCTCCGAGGCCATCATGCGGATGATGTGCCTGAGCGTGAGGCGGTCGCTCGGGCCCATGCCAAACACGCGCAGGCCTTCGACCGAGAAGGTCAGGCCGTGGCCGCTTTCTTTGCGCCAATCCATGCTGCCCATGCGGGCGAGGTCCTGCGCGCGGGCCAACTTGGCCTTGCTTCGCTCCAGTTCGTGCCGGGTGCGAGAGGCGCGCAACAGGTAGCGCAGGCGCCCGGCCAGCAAGCTCCACTGGTTGCACTTCACAAAGAAGTCAGTGGCGCCCACTTCATAGGCGCGGGTGATGGAGGCCTCGTCGTCCAGGCCGGTTAGCATCAGCACCGGGATGGATTCATAGCCGGGCAGATCGCGCAGTTCGGCGCAGGTCTCGAAACCGTCCAGGCCAGGCATCACGGCATCGAGTACCACCACATCGGGCAGCCATTCGGAGATCGTGCGCAGCGCGTCCTCGCCCGAGGTGCATTCGGAGATCGAGAACCCCCGCTCACGCAAGGCGATGGAGGTCAGCAGCAGGTTGACCTCGTCGTCGTCGACCAGCAGTACCCGTGGCGCTTCGTCCAACTCATCGTCCTCGAAGGGCGCGTAACGCGTCATCGGGCCGCCCCTGACAGCATGGGCAGGGCGGCCAGCGCCTTGGCGGCTTCATGGCGGAGGGTCTGGATCATCGGTGTCAAATCAGTGGGTGTTTCATCACGAATCACGGCCTCGATTTCGGCACAAACTTGTGACAACTTGAGTGCACCCAGGTTGGCCGAAGAGGACTTCAAGGTGTGGGCCACGTCTTTGATGACCTTGAGGTCGTTGGCACGGCAAGCATCGTCCAGCTGGGAGAGGTACTTGTCGACCGACGAGGCATACATCTTGGTGACTCTTTCAATCAGGGCGTTTCGGCCAGAAGGGTCCAGTTCAATGAGACGTTGTACCGCAGTTTCGTCAAAGACATCCCGCCAATGAGCCACGGTATCGCTGTCTGACAACGCAGAAGGGCTGTTT
>JBEANX010000169.1:0-13841 GCA_041165245.1 Pseudomonadota bacterium | reverse complement strand
AATTGAAGATCGCGGCCCAGGTGGGCCTACCCGTGATCTTGCATGTGCGACGCAGCGCCGATGGCCTGCTCAAGCACCTGCGCCGCATGGCGGCTCAGGGCAGGGCGGTGAAGGGAGGCATCGCCCACGCCTTCAACGGCAGCGAGCAGCAGGCCATGGCCTTTGTGGACATGGGCTTCAAGCTGGGCTTTGGCGGGGCCATGACCTTTGATCGCGCCTTGCAGATCAGGCGCCTGGCGCAAACCCTGCCGATGGACGCCATCGTGCTGGAAACCGATGCGCCCGACATCCCGCCACATTGGCTCTACCGCACGGTTGCTGAGCGCCAGCAAGGCGCCAGCAGCCGAAATGAGCCCAGCGAGTTGCCGCGCATCGCTCAGACCTTGGCCGACGCCCGTGGCTGGACCCTGGCCGAAACACGCCAGATCACCAGCAGCAACGCCTTGAAGGCCCTGCCGCGCTTGGCTGCCTTGCTGTGACACACTGACGCCGTGAAAAGCCCCCCTGATACCGCCAACTCTGGCAAAAACGCCCCCCAGAAGGCCCAGGCCAAGGTCTCAAGCAGGGCCCCGAAAAAGCCCAGCGCCAAAGCCGCCAAGCTCAAGGCCGCTGACCTGCCCGACGCCACCATCTCCGAGATGGACGGCCTGCGCTACCTTCACCTCGAGACACCCTGGGTGCAAGGCGCCATGCGCATCCGCAAACCCTTGAAGCTGGAGCTCGATTACATCCAGCGCATGATGGCCTGGCTGCTTTTGCGCGAGCCCGACACCTGGGCCCAGACGCGAACTTTGCAGTTGGGCTTGGGCGCCGCAGCCATCACCAAGTACTGCCACAGCGTGCTCAAGGTGCCTACCACCACGGTGGAGCTCAACCCCAAGGTGGTGGCCGCCTGCCGTGCCTGGTTTTACCTGCCTGAGGACGACGAACGCCTGAGCGTCATCCTGCAAGACGCTGAGCGCTTTGTGAACGACGATGCCCACATCGCCAGCTTCGACGCCATGTGTGTTGACCTCTACGACCATGAAGCCGCCAGCCCCGTGCTGGACGACGAAGACTTCTACCGCGCCTGCTGGCGTGTGCTCGACGATGGCGGCGTGATGAGCGTCAACCTCTTCGGGCGAGATGCGAGTTTTGAACGCAGCACCAGCCGCATCCGCGCAGCCTTTGGCGAAGGCCACGTGACCATGCTCAAACCCACCCGTGAGGGCAACACCATCGTGCTGGCCTGGAAGGGCTTTGAGCTGCCAGAGCGTGAAGTTCTGGCGCAGCGTGCCGAAACTTTACAGGCACGCTGGGAGCTGCCCGCTGCAAAATGGGTCAAGCTCTTGGCGACGTTCAAGCCTGCCAAAGCATGATCAAGCCTCGTTTTTTGATCTGACACTGACCGCTCAGCCCACCCCTTCATCATGTCCGTGCCCGCCAGCCTACCTGCCCGCCCCCCGAGCCCTGAGGCCAAGCTCACCACGCAGCCTGAGCCTGGGGTGATTTATCAGGGGCCGCTGGAATGGCGTCAGCTGCTGCAGTGGCTGCTGGAAGACGGCGTGATCGCCCCGGTGGATGCAGAGCGGGTCAAGCAACGCTTCGCGGCTGGCAGCAGCTCGCAGCACCCCTTGGTGCGTTTGTCGGGCCTGAGCTTGACCCGTGCTGACACCGGCAACCTGCTGGAGTTGGAGCCGCTGACCGAATGGATGGCCAAGCGCTTGGGCCTGCCTTACCTTCGGATCGACCCTCTGAAGGTGGATGTCTCACGCGTGGGTGAGGTCATGTCCATCACCTATGCCGAGCGCCGCCAGGCATTGCCCGTGCAGTTCGGCTTGAACGAGGTGACCATCGCCACCTGTGAGCCCCTCGATGTGGCCTGGGTGGACGAGATCCTCGCCCACACCAAACGCTCGGTGCGCCTGGTGGTGTCCAGCCCGCTGGAGCTGCAACGCTACCGCACCGAGTTCTACACCCTGGCGCGTTCGGTGAAAGACGCCAAGCGCAAGGCAGGTGACGCCGCGGTGAGCAACAGCTTCGAGCAACTGGTCGAGCTGGGCAAGACGGGCCGCCAGCTCGATGCCAACGACCAGGGCGTGATCCAGGTGGTCGACTGGTTGTGGCAATACGCTTTTGATCAGCGTGCCTCAGACATCCACCTGGAGCCACGCCGCGACATGGGCGCCATTCGCTTTCGCATCGATGGCGTGATGCATGCGGTCTACCAGGTGCCGCTGTCGGTGCTGCAAGCCATGACCGCTCGCATCAAGGTGCTGGGCCGCATGGATGTGGTTGAAAAGCGCCGCCCGCTGGATGGCCGCATCAAGACGCGCAACCCCTCGGGCGAAGAGGTGGAAATGCGCTTGTCGACCATGCCGACGGCCTTTGGCGAAAAGCTGGTCATGCGCATTTTTGACCCAGACACCACGCTCAAGTCTTTTGACGCGCTGGGCTTTGGCGCGCACGAGTTGCGCCTGTGGGAGCAGCTCACCGGCCGCGCGCACGGCATCATCCTGGTCACCGGGCCCACGGGCTCGGGCAAGACGACCACGCTGTATTCCACCCTCAAGCGCCTGGCCACCGAGGAGGTGAACGTTTGCACGGTGGAAGACCCGATCGAAATGATCGAGAGCTCTTTCAACCAGACGCAGGTGCAGCCCAACATCGACCTGGGTTTTGCCGAAGGCGTGCGCGCCCTCATGCGGCAGGACCCTGACATCATCATGGTCGGTGAAATTCGCGACCGTGAGACGGCCGACATGGCCATTCAGTCCTCACTGACAGGCCACCTGGTGTTCTCGACCTTGCACACCAACGATGCGGCCTCGGCCATCACCCGCTTGACCGACATTGGCGTGGCCCCTTACCTCATCAGCGCCACCGTGATCGGCGTGATGGCACAGCGCCTGGTGCGCACCTTGTGCCCACACTGCAAGGTGCCTGATGACACCGCCTCGGTCGATGCACTGGGCGAGGCCATCAAGCCTTGGCGCCTCAATGGCACGGCACGCCCTTACAAGCCCGTGGGCTGCCTGGATTGCCGCATGACAGGCTTCAAGGGCCGAGTGGGCTTGTACGAACTGCTGCCCGTGACCGAGGGCATTCGCCAGGCCATGCACCCAACAGTGGACATGGCTCGCATCAAGCAAGTGGCCGTCAAGGAAGGCCTCAAGCCTTTGCGCTTGGCCGGAGCCATGAAGGTGGCCGAGGGCATGACCACGCTGGAAGAAGTGCTGCGCAACACCCCCCAGTGGGAGAGCTGAGCGCCTGCCCCACCAGCATGAGCCAACGCTCAGTTGCCGGAGCCGACCATTGCGCCAGCGCTCTGGGAGAAGTTCTCTACCACCACCTCGCAGGCGATGCCCACTGGGTCGATCTCCGACCAGGTGACGGTGCCGCCCAGTTGTTTGGTGCGCTTGCGAACGCCGCCTAGGCCCAGGCCATGTGACCAGACCTCGGGCTGGCGGCCCCCCCCATCGTCGCGAATGTGCATGGTCAGGCGGTCGTCCTTGAGCACGATGTCGATGCTCACCTTCTTCGCCTTGGCATGAGAGATGGTGTTGTTGACCAACTCGCGCAAGATGCGGGTCAGCGCTGACCACTGCACCACCGTGAGTGCAATGTTCTGATCAAAGGTGGCTGACCACAGCAGCTCTGCGCGCGCGGCCTGCAGGCGGTGGCTGATGTCTCGTTTCCATTCGCTGGCCGCATCGACCAGGGTCTGGCCTTGCACCGACAAGCCCCGGGTGAGGGTCTTCAGGTCTTGCAAGGTGTGTCGGATGTAGTCTTCGATGTCGGGGTTGGGCGCCTGGTACATCAAAGTGAGCAGGCGGGCGCCGATGTCGTCGTGCAGGTCTTGTGCGATGCGCAGGCGCTCCTCGCTGCGGCCTTGCTCGACCGCACGGTCAAAGCTCAACACGCGTTGAAGCTGCTCCATGATGCGCGTGGCCAAGCGCGCGTCTTCCGAGGTGAAAAGGCGCCGGCCTTTGTTGGCATGTCGCAGCACCAGCACCTGGGCAGCATGGCTCGGCTCGCCATGCAGCTGTGGCAGCCGCACCAGCAACAGGCCTCCATTGCCACGGACATTGCTGGCCAACACATCACCCTTGACCACGGCCGATTCCAGTGGGTCAAACAGCTCGCGCATCAGGCGGCCCATGAGTTCGTTGATGCGCTCAGGTTGGCGCTCCAGCTCACGCGCGATGCGGTAGAGGCGCTCGAACAGGCGCTCGGTGCTCAGGCTGTCGCGCGAGAGCAGGTGGCTCATCACCCAACGGCGGATGCTCAGGTACACCCCGAACGACAAAAACAGCGAGAGCGTCATCGAGGTGAACTGCCCCAGCGAGAACACCGCCACGAAGATCAGGTCGAGCGAGGCAGCCACCGTGCTGGAGGCGGCCAGCAGAGAGAACTCTTGCAGGATCTGCTTGGAGCGCGTCAGGTAGGGCGAGAGCAACAGCTGCGAGGCAAAAAACACATGCCAGGTCATCACGCCGAAGGTGGCGAGGTTGAGTTGCATGTCGGGCCGTTCACCTTCGGTGGCGATGGCCAGGCTCAGCAACACCCAGCATCCCAGGGTGATGGCAGTGAAACGGCCAAGCACCAAGGTGAACGGGTGGGGCGATTGCCGGTAGGCCAGATGCATCAGCCACAGCGTGATGATCACCATGCCTGAGGTGGTGGCCTGCAGCCATGGCCACCAATTGCCCGAGGTCAGTTGCGTCAGGCTCATGCCGACCACCAAGGCCAATGTCCAGCCGCCCATGGCAAAAACAGGCCATTGCTTCAAGGGGCGTGGGTGCAGCACGGCCACCTGGATCATGGCTGCCGCTGAGATCAGGTCCAGCGCCATGCGCAAGGAGCAGTCCATGTAGAGGAACCAGGGCGGCGCAAAGATGTCCAGGTTGCTCTCCACCGCGGTGAGCATCAGTTGCCCGGCTTGCGTCAGCACCAGCACCATGAAGGCTGCGTTGCGCCATTGCAGGCCTGCCAGCAAAACGACGGCCCCCACCCCAAGCAATGAGAGCGACAAAGCCGACAGGAACCAGAAAAGCGGCGTCAAACCCTGCCACCCCCGGGGGGCGACCAAAACGGGTTCATCGGGCAGGCCTTGCAATTCCAGCGTCACGGCCGCGCCCGCTGGTGGCAGGCTGTGCGCGAGCTCGTCCAGGCGTTGGTGCAGGCCCATCATGGTCTGGCGCTGGTCAGCATGCGGCACCCAGCGTGCACTCTTTTGCAGCACCAAAACCTCAATGGGGGCTGACCACACCGTGGACTGCCCTTGCGCGTCGCGGGTTTCCAGTCGCAGGCCCTCGAGCGTTTGACCCTCCAGCCGCTGCAAGGCCGGGGTGCTTGCAGCGCTCAACTTGACCAAGCCCTCGGGCGTGGCCCTCAGGGCCATGGGCAAGCGTGGCTGGGTTGACAGCCATTGCGCCACCAAGCCGATGCCCAGCAAGCCCAGCAGCACGATGACCACCAGGGCTCTCAGGCGCCAGCCGATCCACTTGGGCGGGCGCTCTGCCCCCCGAAGTGCCTCTTCCAGCGTGCCGGCATCGCTGTGCGAAGTCGGCAGGAGCTCGCCCGCAGGCGGCCCAGCGTTCACACCAGCCCCTGTTTGCTGGCCAGCACAGCGGCTTCGGCCCGGCTGGACACGTTGAGCTTCTTGTAGATCGACTTGATGTGGTCGTTCACCGTGAACCACTTGATGCCCATCAGGTTGGCGATTTCCTTGATGGTGAAGCCCTTGCTGAGGTAGGTCAGCACTTCGCTTTCGCGGGGGGTGAGGCGCTCATGGTCGATGGGCGCGGCCACCGGCGCGGGCGCTGCAGGCGCTGCCATGCCGCCCGATGGGAAGCCTTCACCCGAGCGGAAATGCGTGAGCAGGCGGCGGGCGATGGCGGGCGAGAGTGGCGGCTGGCCGCGAACGATCTTCTGCAACTCCTCCACCAGCACTTCGAAGCGGTCTTCTTTGAGCAGGTAACCGTCGGCACCGCATTGCAGGGCAGGGAAGAGGTGTTCGTCGTCCGAGTAGAGCGTGGTCACGATTCGCGTGGCCGGGTAGCCTGCCAACTCGGACAGCAACTCCAGGCCGCTGCCATCGGGCAACTCCAAATCAACCAGGATGAGCTGGAACGGGTCGGCCGAGGTTGGGGCGCGTTGCCCAGCTCGGTGGCCCAACAGGCGGCGAGCCGCTTCGAGATCACCCGCCTCGGTGATGCTGCTCACATCGCTGAAGCTCTCGCGCACGACCCGGCACAAAAAGCCCCGGGCGACCGGGTTGTCTTCAAGAATCAGAACTTTGACTGCCATCGATTGCTCCCGAGGTGGCTGCTCACCACAAACCCCCTGGGTTGAGTTCGACATCGAACCCTGGGTTGAACACACTGTTTGCTCGGTCAGCGCTGTGCGCGCGCTTTGCCGTGCGGGTCTCCCCATCTCCACATCATTATCAGCCTCGAAACGCCAGCTGTGGGGCCCCCAAATGGCTGCACCCCTCAGCAGGGTTGCGTCGGCGCCACCTACAATGCCTTCATGCGCATCCTCATTGCCAACGACGACGGGTATTTGGCGCCCGGACTGCAAGCCTTGGTGCAAGCCTGTCAAGGCCTGGGCGACATCGACGTCTTTGCGCCAGAGCGCAATGCCAGTGGTACTTCCAATGCTCTCACGCTGGGGCAGCCACTGACGGTGCATACCGCGAGCAACGGGTTTCGATTTGTTACCGGCACGCCTTCTGATTGTGTTCACCTGGCGCTGACCTCGGGTTTGATCCCCAGGCCTGACTTGGTGCTTTCGGGCATCAACAACGGCGCGAACATGGGCGACGACACCCTCTACTCGGGCACCGTGGCCGCCGCCACCGAAGGCTTTTTGTTCGGTGTGCCGGCCATTGCGTTCTCGCTGGTCGACAAAAACTGGGCCCACCTCGATGCCGCTGCCAGGGTGGCACGCAAAGTGGTTGACCACGTGCTCTCCAGCCCGCCATCCCCACGGCCTTGGTTGCTCAATGTGAACATTCCTGGCCGAGCGGACGCTGACTTGGCCCCTTGGCAGCTCACGCGCCTGGGCCGTCGCCACTCCAGCCAACCTGCGATTGCCACCACCAACCCCCGTGGTGAGACCATTTATTGGATCGGCCCGGCAGGTGACGCCCGCGACGAAGGCCCCGGCACTGATTTCCAGTTCACCCGCGACGGTGGCGTCTCCATCACGCCCCTGCAAGTTGACATGACCGACCACGCCAGCATGCCCCAATGGCAGCGTTGGATGCCTGCATGAGTGGGGCCCAGGCATGACCGGTTCGTCCGCAGACGCCAAGCCCAAGCGCTTCCCGCTCAGCCTTGACAAGGTGTCCGCCGGTGCCCGTGCATCCCCCGCCCGTGAGTTGCTTCGCCCCCAGGCACCCCTGCACCAGGCCGAAAGAGACCGCCGCTTGATGGCTTCTGCCTCAGCCACGCCGGTAGGGTTGGGCATGGATTCACGCGCCGTGCAGCAGCGCATGGTCGAGCGCTTGCAGCTTGATGGCATCCGCCACCCAGCGCTGTTGCAGGCTTTTGCGACCATTCCCCGCCATTGGTTTGTCGATTCAGCCCTGGTCAATCAGGCTTATGAAGACACCAGCCTGCCCATCGGCTTGGGCCAGACCATCTCCAAGCCTTCGGTGGTGGCCTCGATGATCGAGCTGCTGTGCCAGCGACCCGGCCTCTCGCCTGAGGCGGGTCACTTGCCCTTGGGCAATTGTCTGGACATTGGCACGGGCTGCGGCTACCAGGCCGCGATTTTGTCGTGCCTGTCGCGCCGGGTGGTGTCCATCGAGCGCCTGCGTGATTTGCACCTGCGCGCCCGCCAGAACCTCGACAAACTGCGCCAGGGCTTGCCAGGTTGGCAGGACGTTCGCCTGGTGTTTGGCGATGGCATGTTGGGCCATGGCCCCAATGCGCCTTATGACACCATCATTGCCGCTGCGGGTGGCGCGGCCTTGCCTGCAGCGTGGCTGGATCAGCTAGCGCCCGGTGGTCGGCTGGTGGCGCCCATGGAAGACGCCCGCACCGGTCAGCAATTGCTCAACATCATCGATCGCTTGCCCAGCGGGCAGCTGCAGCAGGCTGTCGCCGGGCCGGTGCTGTTCGTCCCACTAAAATCGGGCACCACGTGAGGGCTGTTGCCCTTTCGCCGTGCCCGTGTCCCCGTCTGTTTGTATGCATCAAAAATTCAATTCCCTCAGGTTGTTCACTGCGTCCGCCCTGGTGCTGAGCATGGTTGGATGCGCGTCGCCCACCCACAAAGCCCCCGTGGAAGACCGTGGCCGCGTGGCCACCGGCCTGAGCCCCGTCAAGCCGCCCGCGCCTGGTGCCGAGAACGCTGGCAAGCCTGGCTACTACACCGTCAAATCGGGTGATACCGTGATCAGGATCGCCCTGGAGAGCGGGCAAAATTGGCGTGACGTGGTGGCCTGGAACAGCCTGGAGAACCCCAACCTCATCGAGGTGGGGCAAGTGTTGCGCGTGGTGCCGCCTGAAGGGGCCACACCCATGGCCGTGGCAGCGCCAGTGGTGGCCACCAAGCCGGTGTCCAGCTCGAAGATCGAAAGCCGTAACCTGGATGCCAAGGGTGCCAACGGCTCTGCTGCCGCTCCCAAGGCAGCGGCAGCATCTGGTGCTGTTGCCGCCAGTGGCGCTGTCGCTTCGGCCTCCTCAGCCGCGCCGACGTCGGCGTCAAGTGCCAGCACAGCGGCAGCTCCCGTGGTGGCCTCCACGCCCACCGAGGCCAAAGACTCGGACGAACCCGCTTGGGTCTGGCCCTCGGGCGCACCCATCATCGGCAACTTCGAAGAAGGCAAACGCAAAGGCATGGTCTTTGGTGGCAAGGCGGGTGACCCCGTTCTCGCTGCTGCAGATGGCCGTGTGGTCTACGCCGGCTCAGGGCTGCGTGGCTACGGCAACCTGGTCATCATCAAGCACAACGCCAACTATCTGACCGCCTACGCACACAACCAAACCTTGCTGGTCAAGGAAGACCAGGCCGTCAAGAAGGGCCAGAAGATCGCCGAGATGGGCAGCACCGATGCCGAGCGCGTTCAGCTGCATTTTGAAGTGCGCAAGCAGGGCAAACCGATCGACCCGGCCAAGTCGTTGCCTTCGCGCTGATCTGGCTGAGCGTTCAAGACAGCCTCATGCTCTGAGACAATTGGGGCATGAGTGAAGATCTGCTTGTTGCGCCCCAGGAGGCGCCAAAACCCGAACCCGAGTTGGATGCTGCGCCCCATCCGGACGCACTGATCCCGCCCCAGCTGCACTGGCTCCATGTCAAGTCGCTGGACCTGGATGCTCAGGGTGTGGCCCACCGCCACGATGGCAAGGTCGTTTTCATCGACGGCGCCTTGCCTGGCGAAGAAGTTCGCGTGAGCATCTCGCGCAAGAAGAACAACTGGGAGCAGGGCGACATGACCGAGCGTCGTGTCGAGAGCTCCCAGCGTGTCACGCCCAAGTGCACCTACTTTGGCCTGTGCGGTGGCTGCAAGATGCAGCACTTCCACCCCAGTGCCCAGGTGGCCGTCAAGCAGCGCGTGCTGGAGGACAACCTCTGGCACCTGGGCAAGGTCAAGCCTGACCTGTTGATGCGCCCCATCGAGGGCCCGACCTGGGGCTACCGTTACCGCGCCCGCCTGTCGGTGCGCTACGTGGCCAAAAAGGGCACGGTGCTGGTGGGCTTTCACGAGCGCAAATCGCGCTACGTGGCCGACATGCAGACCTGTGAGATCTTGCCGCCGCACATCAGCCGCCTGTTGGCCCCGTTTCGTGAGCTGATCGGCAGCATGGATCAGCGTGACCGCCTGCCGCAGATTGAAGTGGCTGTTGGCACCAAGGTGACTGTGCTGGTGCTGCGCCACCTGGAGGCCCTCACGGACGCTGACCGCAAGCGCCTGGCGGCCTTTGCTGCCGAGCACAGCGCCTGGAATGGTGGCGAGCATTTGATCTCCTGGTGGCTGCAGCCCAAGGGCCCTGACACCGTTCATCCCTTGGATGAGTCGCTGCCCGGCCTGGACTACACCTTGCCGGCCTTTGGCATCACCATGCCCTTCAAGCCGACCGACTTCACGCAGGTCAACCACCACATCAACCAAGTGCTGGTGGCTCGAGCGGTGCGCCTGTTGGGTGTCGAAAAGCAAGAGCGTGTGATCGACTGGTTCTGCGGCTTGGGCAATTTCACCTTGCCGCTGGCCACGCAAGCCAAAGAGGTGCTGGGCATCGAAGGCAGCGAACAACTTGTGGCCCGCTCGCGTGAGAACGCTGCGGCAAACGGGCACTCGCACCACACCAGCTTTGTGGCCCGCAACCTGTTCGAGATCACGCCGCAAGAGCTCGCCAGCTATGGCAATGCTGAAAAATGGCTCGTCGACCCACCCCGTGAGGGCGCCTTCGCGCTGGCCAAGGCCGTGGCCGACATCCACCAAGACCCCTCGCTGGCGCCAGGCTGGGTGCCCCCCAAACGCATCGTGTATGTGAGCTGCAACCCCGCCACCCTGGCGCGTGATGCAGGCCTGCTGGTGCACCTGGGCGGTTATGAGTGCGTGTCGGCCGGTGCGGTCAACATGTTCCCGCACACGGCGCATGTGGAGTCGATGGCAGTGTTCGAGTGGACGGGCCATCGCACCGAGCAAGTGGCGGTGGTCGATGCCGATGAGGCTGCAGCTACTGCGGCCGAGTCTGACCCCGCCTGAGTCAAGTTATACCCACCTGCGTCATGCATCCAGGCATGAAAAAAGCCGCCAGACCTTGAGGGCCTGGCGGCTTTTTGTTGGAGGGGCTTAAAAAGTCAGAGCACCTCTGAAGCATAGTCAGCCAGGCGCGAGCGTTCGCCGCGCGCCAGCATGATGTGGCCGCTGTGAGGCCAGCCCTTGAACTTGTCGACCGCGTAGGTCAGGCCCGAGCTGCCTTCGGTGAGGTAGGGCGTGTCGATCTGAGCCAGGTTGCCCAGGCAGATGATCTTGGTGCCAGGGCCCGCACGGGTGATCAGCGTCTTCATCTGCTTGGGCGTGAGGTTTTGGGCCTCGTCGATGATCACGATCTTGTTCAGGAAGGTGCGCCCTCGCATGAAGTTCATGGACTTGATCTTGATCTTGCTGCGCACCAGCTCGTTGGTGGCAGCGCGGCCCCATTCGCCGGCGCTGCTGTCGCTCTTGGCCAGCACTTCGAGGTTGTCGTCCAGCGCGCCCATCCAGGGCGACATTTTTTCCTCTTCCGTGCCAGGCAGGAAGCCGATGTCTTCGCCCACAGGCACCGTCACGCGGGTGACGATGATCTCGGTATAACGGCGCTCATCGAGCACCTGGCTGAGGGCAGCAGCCAACGTCATCAGCGTTTTACCAGTGCCGGCCGACCCTGTGAGCGACACGAAATCGCATTCGGGGTCCATCAGCAGGTTCAGGGCGAAGTTTTGCTCGCGGTTGCGAGCCACCACGCCCCACACGGCGTTCTTGGCGTGTGCGTAGTCCTTCAAGGTGCGCAGCACCACCGTCTTGCCCGTGATTTCGATGACCTTGCCATACCAGGGCGTGACGCCAGGGGCTTCGAGGTAGACAAACTGGTTCACCAGCATGGCCGGCACCAGAGGGCCGCTCAGGCGGTAGTAGGTGATGCCGCTTTGCTGCCAGCTTTCCATGCCCTTGGCATGGCGGTCCCAGAAATCAGCAGGCAAAGGCAGCACGCCGGTGTAGAGCAGGTCACCGTCGTCCAGGGTTTTGTCGTTGGTGTAATCCTCCGCGGGCAGGCCCAGTGCGCGGGCCTTGATGCGCATGTTGATGTCCTTGGACACCAGCGCCACTTCGCGCTCAGGGTACTTGTCGCGCAGGGCTTGAACCACGCCCAGGATCTGGTTGTCGGCCTTGCCTTGGGGCAAGCCCATGGGCAGGGACACCGTCATGTCGCTGGTCTGGAAGTACAGCTTGCCCAGTGCCTCGCCGTGGCCCGTCTTGGCCAACTCGATGCCAGCCGCGGGGTCTTGCATGGCGCGCTTGCCCATGTCGGCGGCCAGTGCGTCGAGGTCGCGGCTGACTTGGCGGGCGTTGCGCGCCACTTCGGTCATGCCCTTTTTGTGCCCGTCAAGCTCTTCGAGCGTGATCATGGGTAGGAAGATGTCGTGTTCTTCAAAGCGGAACAGCGACATCGGGTCGTGCATCAGCACGTTCGTGTCGAGCACAAAGAGCTTGGCCGGGCCGGTGCTCTTGCGGCGGCGCGTGGGGGTGGTGCCACCCTTGACGCTGCTGGCGCTGGTGACCGAGCCTGGCGCGTAGCCAGGCCGTGCGGCAGGGGCCTCGACCGTGCGTTCGGCCACGGCGGGCACGGGCTGCGTGGGCACAGCTTTGGTGCGAGCTGGCAGGTCGGCGGCGGGCGTACGGGCGACGATCTCCAGCACGGGTGGGGCTTGCACCACCACACGGGGTGCGGCCTCAGGCACGCGGCTCACTTTGGCTTTGCCAGCTTTGGCAGAGGGTTTGGGCTGCGACTCAAAATCAGCGGTCGAGAGCATGTCGGCGCGCTTGGTGGGTGCTTTGGGCAACGGCATGTGTGGTTCCGTGAGTTGGCTTAAAAATTGGGTCAGAGCACAAACAAAAAAGCCGCACAGCAGGGCCGTGCGGCTTTCGAGCGGGAGGCGCGGCCGGTGTTTGCCGGCTCGGCGTGTTCAGCGATGAATCGAGGACATCCCAGATGCATGACTTGATTATGCACAGTTCATGCCCGAGAAAACTTGGGGTCGCTCTCGATGCGAAAGTGTTGCGCACCACCCACCATGGTGGGCTGGGGCCAAGGTGTGTGACACACCCACGGCACCCAGTGTCAGGCGACTTCTTTCTTGAGATCCTTGACGGCGGCGAGCACGTCTTCCACGTGGCCGGCGACCTTGATGCCGCGCCACTCAGCGCGCAAGATGCCTGCAGCGTCGATCATGAAGGTGGAGCGTTCAATGCCCTTGACCTTCTTGCCGTACATGATCTTGTTCTTGACCACACCGAACATGTGGCAGAGCTTTTCTTCGGTGTCGGCGATCAGTTCGAACGGCAGCTCAAGGTTTTCCTTGAATTTGTCGTGCGAGGTCAGGTTGTCGCGGGAGACGCCAAACACGGCGGCGCCGGCTTTGACGAACTCTTTGTGCTTGTCACGGAACTGCATGGCTTCGGTGGTGCAGCCAGGGGTGTGATCCTTCGGGTAGAAGTAAAGGATGACGGTTTGGCCCTGCAGCGACTGGGGCGTGCACTTCACGCCGCCGGTGGCGACAGCTTCGAATTCCGGCAAAGGTTTGTTGAGGGCTGGAGTCATGTTGTCTTGCTCTACCTGCTTGCGACCTGCGTGATAACCACGAGATTATAAATGCTTGCGCGTCCACCCCCAGGGCATGGGGTACTCCCACATTGGGGGGGAGGGTTCGGGCCGCCCAAATCAGGGGTGAATGATCAGGGCTGCCAGCACTCGGCGCCCCTCGGACACCAGGATGTTGTATGTGCGGCAGGCGGCCATGGTGTCCATGGTTTCCACACCGATGCGTGCTTGCATGAGCGAGCGCATCAACGACGGGTGGGCGAACTTCATGCTGGGCCCGGTGCCAAACACCACCAGCTCCGGGCGAAAGGCCAGGATCTGCTCGAAGTGCGCGGCGGTGAGCTCGGCCACGGTGGCCGCAGGCCAGGCTTGCAGAGGGGCATCAGAAGGCACGAGCACGCTGGTGGTGAAGGCCTGGCCGTTGATGGACACCGACTCGCGGGTCACGGCGTGGATCACATTGGCGGCGTTGGGGGTGTCAGCGTGGAGCTTCATGGGGGTTGTGCAGGGCGGCACCCTGTGGCGTCGTGTGGTTAAATTCTA
>JBEANX010000168.1:0-3920 GCA_041165245.1 Pseudomonadota bacterium | reverse complement strand
CTGGTGTCATCGCCACCGACATTGGCCGCTGCGTAGGAAACCAGGCTGGGGAAGTCGTTGACAAACTCGACCTGGTACTTGCCAGCCAGCAGGTTGTTGAACAGGTAGTGGCCGGTTTGGTCGGTCTCCTGTGTGTCAGTCGTGTCATCACCGGTGCCAAATTGACCGTCGGCACCAGCGCCGTGCAGCTTGACCACGACACTCGTGTAGGCCTCGGTGGGGTCTTGCACGCCGTTGCGGTTCCTGTCCAGGAAGGCGTAGTCGCCAATGGCGCCCAGCTTGGTGACCAAGCCGGCGTCCAGTGTCGTGTTGGATTGCCCGATCCCCAGGTTGAACTCGGCCGTGCGGCCCAGTGCGTTGACGTCAGAGTCGAGCGCGTCGTCGCCGCCCTGATCCTTGGCAGTGAAGGCCTTGTCTGAGGCGATCCCGCTGAATTCAAGTTTGTACTTGCCGGCTCCCAGTTGGTCAAACTGGTAGAGGCCATTGCCGTCCGTGACTTTGTCTTCAGTGGTGTCATCACCCGTGCCGAAGACACCATCCTTGCCAGCGCCGATGAGCGTCACGGCCACGCCAGCCACGCCGGTTTCGCCGTCGTCCTGAACGCCGTTGCGGTTGTCGTCGTTGAAAACAAAGTTGCCGACAGAGCTGGGTGGGATGAGGAAATTCAGGTAATTGGGCGTGACCGACAAGTTCTGGGTCGCGCAGTCGCAGCCGTCGTCACGCACCCGGAAGCCAAACTGCGCCAAGCCAACTTGACCCTGCTCGGGCTGGTAAGTCAGCTTGCCATCGCGGATGTCTTGCGCGGGGATGTCGGTGCCTACAGTGACAGGCGAGCCATTCAGCAGCAAAGTGCCAATGGCTGGCAGCGAGGTCACATAAACGGACCGCAGGTCGTCGCCTTCCACGGGGTCGTCGAACGAGAAATCAGCCTCTTGAATGACCAGCGCGGAGAAGTCGGTCAGAACGTAGTCTTTGTCTGAGGCGACAGGGTGGTCGTTGACAGCATCAATGACCACCTGGGTTTGCAAGGAAATCACCTCACCGTTGCCCAAATCAACGACCACGGAAAGAATTTCAAATTCGCCGAAATAATTGGGAACGTGCGAGGCTGTGATCGCAAACGTCTGGTCGTCCACCTTAGAGAGCAGCGGGTTGCTCGCTTCCAGTAATTCAAGGTCACCCGTCTGGCTATTGACCACGAAAATGTCTGCAATCACTGCGTCGCCAGTGACGACATAACCTTCTGCCAACAGCATTTCCTTCACATTGAAGGTGTTGTCGCTGTCTTCGCGCACGTGCACGATGGTATTCAAGGAGTCAGACATGCTAATGGCCCTAAGTTGGCTGGACGATCGTTACAATCGTTGCATCCTAAGCAACTTTGGGCGGCGATGCCATCACCTATCGAGGTGCTTGGCCCCCCCGTTTACAGGGGGATGGTTGTACGGATTGTCCTCAAACGTGGACAAGTTCCGGTCTTCCATCGTCATGCCTGTTCAGCATGAAACGCTTCACTCCACCGAGCCCGCTTCAGTCTGTCCCGGCAGGGCAATCAGGCCAAACTCGGCCTTGTCTCGGAGCACGTCGTCCACCATGGATACTTTGATTTCTGTCTGGCCCGCAGCAAAGGCATAGACCAGCACCATGTCGCACAGCACGTTGATGCTGCGTGGAATGCCCCGGGTGGCATCAGCAATTTTGGCAATGGCCCGAATCGAAAACAAAGGCGTTTGCCTTCCCGCGATCTTCACCCGGTGATCAATATAGCGCGCCACCTCTTGGGTGCTCAGCGGGGGGATGTAGAAATCAGAAGCAACACGCTGTGCGAACTGACGCATGTCGGGCCTGTTCAGCATCTCTTTGAGTTGAGGCTGGCCCACCAGCACCACCTGCAGCAATTGGTCTTTGTCTGCGTTGATGTTAGAAAGCATGCGCAGTGATTCCAGTGCCGCTGTGCTCAGGTTTTGGGCCTCGTCCACGATCAGCAAGGTGCGTTTGCCCTTGCCATATTCATTGATGAGAAACTGCTGAAACGCGTCATACCTGGCCACCGGTGTGAGCCCATCGTAGGGCACACCGAAACTCATCAAGATCCACTCCAGAAGATCTTGAATGTCAGGGTGGGTATTGCTGACCAGCCCCACACAGAATTCATCACTCAACTCGTTGAGCAGGTGGCGAACCAGGGTGGTCTTGCCACAGCCCACCTCACCGCAGATCACCGTGAAGGCGGCCTCGTTGCGCACGCCGTATTCCAGCATCGTGTAGGCCAGCTGGTGCCGCTTGCTCATGTAGAGAAAGTCGGGATCCGGCAGGATGGAGAACGGCTTTTCCTGGAAGCCGAAAAAAGTCGAATACATAGAAGGTCAGATCCCTTGGAGCGCCTTTTGCGCTTCTGTCACCTGTGGGAATGGCGTGGTCTTTGCCAATTCCACGGCCTTGGTCAGGCTTGCTGCAGCCGCTGTTTTGTTCTTCTGCGCCAGCTGAATCATGCCGAGGTGATAGTGCAACACAGCCTGGTTGGGCATGCGCTCTAGGGCCTTGCGAAGGGGGGCGACCGCGTCGTCATGCTTGCCCGCCTTGTGCAGTGCCCAGCCGTACGTGTCAAGAAACTGAGGCACGTCCGAACTGCGAAAGCGCTCTGACAACTGCATCGCACGATCGATGCTGGCCTTGTCGGTGCGTTGGTCCAGCAACAGGCTCGCCAGGTTGTTGGCCACCACATCCAGGTTGGGGCTTTGCTTGAGCAGGTCTTCGTAAATCGTGATGGCGTCAGTGAGCTTGCTTTGTGACTCGAGGATGCCTGCTTTTGAAATGCGCAGCCCAAGGTCCTTGGGAGCCACCTGAATGCCGCGTTCAGCGATGGACATCGCATCGGTCATCTGGTTGCGGTTCGTATACAGGCCCACCAGCCCCTGGTAGGCCTGAACGTTGGAGGGCTCCTTCTGGATCACGCCCTCGTAACTGCCCTTTGCGGCATCAATTTGCCCCAGGTTTTGTTGCAGGCGTGCCAGCACCAGTTGGGCTGCTGTGTTGTTGGGAGACGCGGCCAGCACCGATTGCACGAACTCGATCGCCTCTTTGGACTTGCCCGCCTTCAGGTAACCGTTCACCAGCGCCACCAGCGGCTGTTCATCGGTAGGCGCAGCGTCGTAGGCACGTCGGAAGGCGGCGATGCTGTCTGTGTAGTTTTGGCGAGCCTCAAAAACAGCGGCGGTCACCTGGTTCGATTCAGCCACCGTGGCTTGGGATTTGGACATAGCGTCGGCCAGGGCCTGCGCTGCAGGCAGGTCACCGTTGGCAATGTAGGCCTGCGCAAGCAGTCGAACGGCTTTGGTGTTTCCGGGCTCGTTCTTCAGAACGTCCTTGAGGATCTGTGGCACCTGGCTGGTCTTGCCCGCCTTGTTCAGAAACTCTGCATAGGGCACACCGAACTGACCTGTTTTCTTGCTGGCCGTCCATGCTCGACCGTAGTGGTCCATGGCCAAATCTTTGGCGCCTTGCAACTCATGGGTGCGTGCCAACAAAAGGTGGGCACGGGCAGAATTGGGGATGTCACGCAAGATGGTGCGCAACTCGCCAATGGCTTCTTCGGACTTGCCTTCGTCCAACAAAAAACCTGCCTTCAGGAGCAGGCCATCTTCGTTGCGAGCATCCCGCTTGAGCACATCGGCCACCATGTCAGCGGCCTTTTTCTTGTCGCCGTTCGCCAATTCAAGGCGAGCCAGCAGCGCACGGGCACGTGTTCCTTCTGGTTTGTCGCCAGCTTGCTTGATGATGTTCTGGTAAGTGGCAATGCCGTCGTTGGGCTTGTTGACGGAGAAACTCAACTCAGCTGAAGCGAACGAATACTCGTAGTTGTCTTCATTGGCTTTGATCAGTGCGCCCAGCTCTGCCTTGGCAGCGTCATAACCTTTGCC
>JBEANX010000167.1:0-5994 GCA_041165245.1 Pseudomonadota bacterium | reverse complement strand
GGGTCAGCGCGGTGACCTGGTCACGCACGCGGGCGATGGTGGCTTCGTCGTGCGGGTTGTCCAGCACGTCGGCAATCAGGTTGGCCACTTGAACGGCTTGCTCTTCCTTGAAACCACGGGTGGTCATCGCAGGCGAGCCCAAGCGGATGCCACTGGTCACGAACGGCTTTTGCGGATCGTTGGGGATGCCGTTCTTGTTGCAGGTGATGTGTGCCTGGCCCAAGATGGCTTCGGCTTCTTTGCCCGTCAGGTTCTTGGGGCGCAGGTCAACCAGCATGACGTGGCTTTCGGTGCGACCAGACACGATGCGCAGGCCACGCTTGGTGAGCGTGTCAGCCAGAGCCGCAGCGTTCTTCACGACTTGCTGCTGGTAGGCCTTGAACTCGGGCGATGCCGCTTCCTTGAAAGCCACAGCCTTGCCAGCGATCACGTGCATCAGGGGGCCGCCCTGGATGCCGGGGAAGATCGCGCTGTTGACCTTCTTGGCGATCTCTTCGCCACGCATCAGAATGATGCCGCCACGGGGGCCGCGCAGGCTCTTGTGGGTGGTCGAGGTGACCACGTCAGCGTGGGGCACAGGGTTGGGGTACACACCCGCGGCGATCAGGCCGGCGTAGTGGGCCATGTCCACCATGAAGTAAGCGCCGATTTCCTTGGCGATCTTGGCGAAGCGCTCGAAATCAATGCGCAGGGCAAAAGCTGACGCGCCAGCGATGATCAGCTTGGGCTTCTTCTCACGGGCCAGGCGCTCCATGGCTTCGTAGTCAATATCTTCCTTGGCATCCAGGCCGTAAGACACCACGTTGAACCACTTGCCCGACATGTTCAGCGGCATGCCGTGGGTCAGGTGGCCACCTTCGGCCAGGCTCAGGCCCATGATGGTGTCGCCAGGTTGCAGCAGGGCAAAAAACACGGCCTGGTTGGCTTGCGAGCCCGAATTGGGCTGCACGTTGGCGTGTTCGGCGCCGAACAGAGCCTTCAGGCGGTCAATGGCCAGTTGCTCGACCACGTCCACGTGCTCGCAACCACCGTAGTAGCGCTTGCCTGGATAGCCTTCGGCGTACTTGTTGGTCAGCTGGGAGCCTTGGGCTTCCATGACGGCCGGCGAGGTGTAGTTCTCGGAGGCGATCAGCTCGATGTGGTCTTCCTGGCGGGTGTTCTCGGCCTGGATTGCCGACCACAGTTCGGCATCAACTTTTGCAAGGGTGTGTTGGGCGCGGTCAAACATGACGTGGCAGTCCTCTTCAAGGTTGAAGACCCACTGTGCGATGCCGCAAAGCGGATCACACCAGAGGGCTGCCCAGGCGAACGGCTGAAACGCCAGCGCCCACTGTGGGGCCAGCGTGCCGCGCTTCCCGGTGGTTCACCACCTCATGCCAGCCCGAAGGCCAGCCTTGTATCGCCAGTTGCGCGGCTGAGTCTGGATTGTAGCGAAGCGGCGCGGGCCGTGCCAGCACCGCTTCGAATGATCCCCGGGCCGAACGGACCTAGCAGGGGCCTGGGTGCAGGCCGTGCGCCGTCAGCGCACAGCGATCACTTGGCCGTGAGCAAAGCGACCTGCTCGGGGTGGCGGGCCACCGGGGCAGGCGCCGCATCGCTGGCAGCAGGGGCTGCAGGCAAGGCTGCTGGCGTGGTGGCATTGGCAGGACTGCCCGCCGTGGGGCGCTCGGACGGGGTCGAGGCGCGAGCCTCTGCAGGGGCGACCGCCACCTGGGGCCCGCCCGACGTGCCCGACGCCGAAGCCTCGATCAACGCCATGTTGGCCTGCGGCAAAGTGGCATTGGTGGGCACCTTGCGGCCTGCAACCACCTCGCGCAGGTAGGCTTGCTCGGCCAGCACCTTGGCAGCGTAGCCGCCGTCGTTGGCCATGTTGGCAGCGCCCACGTAGTACTTCAAGCCCGCTTCCAGGCCGCCTGCACGCGCAATGCACTCCTTGAGCACCTGCACACCCACACGCAAGTTGGTCACGGGGTCAAAAGCGGCACGCTTGCCGCCAAAGATCTCGTACTTGTCGTGGTGGATGCCGGTCATCACTTGCATCAAGCCTTGCGCGCCCACGTGGCTTTGCGCAAAGGGGTTGAAGCTTGACTCAATGGCCATGATGGCCAGGATCAAGGTGGGCTCCACGCCAGCCACCTTGCCCACCGACCAGGCTTCTTGCACCAGGCGGGAGATGGGCTCTTGCGCGACGCTGTAGCGGCGCGAGATCCAGTTCACCAAAGCCACCTGCTGGCGGTTCAGGGCCGACATGTCAGCAGCAGTCGCACGCGCAATGGCATCAGGCTCAGCCATGGCGAGCAAGATGTCAGGTGCTTTGTCTTCGGCTCGAGCTTGTGAGCCCGACAAACCAACGTTCAGGCGCGCTGTTGCACGCTCAGACAACCAACCCAGGGCGCGGGTTTCAACACCATCGCGCAGATCAGGCCTACCGGCCAAGAACAACACAGCTGCCAAAGCAGCCAGACCCAGCAGGGCCAGTGCGTTGTGACTCACATGACGGACACCATTGACCACATCGGTGGCGATGACTCGCCAGGTATCCCACTTCGGAAACGCTGTCATGAGACTCCTTTCTCTGCTGTCGCACCCTTCAACCCCAATCAGGCAGTGACCTGATCAGACCTGAGGCTTCCTGCCCCTTGTGGGAGCAGGCCGCACGGGCCAACAGTGATAATCAGCGCGGTCCGGCACGTGGCCTTGTCGGCCTCGTCCTTTCCTCCGCTGGCAGCGTGGCGCCTCTCCATGAACAGGAAAGACGCTAAGGGTTAACCCCCAAGAAAAGCCTTGAGGAACATCGAGGGCGGATTCTAGGCAAGCCCGTAATAACCGGTCAAGCATAAGGCCTTCACTTCTTATTCCAAATCACCTCATGAAATACCGCGATTTGCGTGACTTTGTGGCAGGTCTTGAGCAACGGGGCGAACTGCAACGCATCTCTCAGCCCGTCTCTGTCCGTCTGGAGATGACAGCGCTGAGCGACCGCGTGCTGCGCTCGGGCGGCCCTGCCCTGTGGTTCGAGCAGCCCGTGGGCGATGGCATCACAAAAGCCGGCGCTGAACAAAAAAATGCAAAGCGTTACAAAGTGCCGGTGCTCGCCAACCTGTTTGGCACCCCCAAGCGGGTGGCCTTGGGCATGGGTGCTGACGATGTCAGCGAGTTGCGTGACATCGGTCACGTCCTGGCCAGCCTGAAGGAACCCGAGCCGCCGCGCGGGCTGAAAGACGCCGGCAAGCTGTTACAAATGGCCAAAGCGCTGTGGGACATGAAGCCCAGCACCCAGCGCAACGCTCCTTGCCAAGAAGTGGTCATCGAGCAAAGCGATGTCGACCTCACCGAGCTGCCCGTGCAGCTGTGCTGGCCCGGCGATGCCGCCCCGCTGCTCACCTGGGGCTTGGTCGTTACCCGCGGGCCGCAGGGCGTGCCCAAGCCGCGCCTGCGCCAGAACCTGGGCATTTACCGCCAGCAACTCATCGGCAAGCGGCAAGTCATCATGCGCTGGCTGGCCCACCGGGGTGGCGCACTTGATTTCCGGGAGTTCGCTCTGGCCAATCCTGGCAAGCCCTTCCCCATCGCCGTGGCCTTCGGGGCTGACCCGGCCACGATTTTGGGCGCTGTCACCCCCGTGCCTGATTCCTTGAGCGAATACCAGTTTGCGGGCCTGCTGCGTGGCAGCCGCACCGAGGTGGTCAACACGGGTGTGGGCGAGGCCGGCCAGATGCTGCAAGTGCCCGCCAGCGCCGAGTTCGTGCTGGAGGGGCACATCCCGACCGCGCCCGCGGGCTACAAAGGCACCAGCGAGCATGGCGTGCCCCTGATGGAGCGAGGCGGCTACCTGCACGCCCTGGAAGGCCCGTTTGGCGACCACACCGGCTACTACAACGAGCAGGACTGGTTCCCCGTGTTCGAAGTGCACCGCATGACGCACCGCAAGAACCCGGTCTACCACTCCACTTACACCGGCAAACCACCGGATGAGCCTGCCGTGCTGGGTGTGGCCTTGAATGAAGTGTTCGTGCCGATTCTGCAAAAGCAGTTTCCCGAGATCGTGGACTTCTACCTGCCGCCCGAGGGTTGCAGCTACCGCATGGCGATTGTCAGCATGAAGAAGGCCTACCCTGGCCACAGCAAACGCCTGATGTTTGGCATCTGGAGCTTCTTGCGTCAGTTCATGTACACCAAGTTCATCGTCATCGTCGACGACGACGTCAACATCCGCGACTGGCAGGAAGTGATCTGGGCCATCACCACCCGCATGGACCCAGTGCGCGACACCACCCTGGTCGACAACACACCCATTGATTACCTGGACTTCGCCTCGCCCGTGAGTGGCTTGGGCGGCAAGATGGGCATGGACGCCACCAACAAATGGCCGGGTGAGACCACCCGCGAATGGGGCCGCACCATCACCATGCCCGATGAGGTCACGCGGCGCATCGAGGCCGTGCTGGCTGCCAATCAACTGGGTGGCGCCACTTGATCCAACCCCGTTTGAAGGCGCGTTGATCGGTCAGATTTGGCAGCCGTTTGCCCTGCACGCGCAAAGGGGCTTGCCAAAGCCACAACCCAGGCGTAATCTTCATTCACTTGCTCAACGCAGGTACCCAAAGTGGCGCAGTCTCCTGCGCCCGGGGAAGCGACAACACCTCCCCTTGTCCTTTCCCTCGGTGGCTCAGGCCACCTCACCCCCGGCTTCGTCCGGGGGTTTTTGCTTTTGGGCACACCCAAAGCCCTAGGCGAAATGCGCCATTCGTGCAAGAACATCCAGGCGAGCAAGCGGCATGTTAAGTTTCAGGTGCCTGCATTAACTCCCAATTCATGAACATGAGCACGACACACATTGAGCAAGCCACGTTTGGCGGTGGCTGCTTTTGGTGCACCGAAGCGGTGTTCTTGCGAACACGCGGCGTGCTCAAGGTTGAATCTGGCTACTGCAACGGCCAGCACCCAAAGCCCACTTACGACGATGTCTGCACCGGGCAGACCGGCCATGCCGAGGTGGTACAGATCAGCTTTGACCCACAGCTCGTGACCTTTGGCCAACTGCTAGACGTCTTTTTCACCGTGCACGACGCCACCACCCTGAACCGCCAGGGCAATGACATCGGCACGCAATACCGCTCAGGCGTCTACACCCACAGCGAAGCACAAGCCCAGGAGGCTCGGGCCCACATTGAGGCCTTGAGCGCGCACAAGGCCTTTGGCGGCAAGCCCATCGTCACAGAAGTGGTGCCCATCGCGAACTACCACCCGGCTGAGGGCTATCACCAGCGCTATTTTGAGCACAACCCCATGGCAGGCTACTGCGCTTACGTGGTGGCGCCCAAGGTCGCGAAGTTCCAGCAAGCCTTCCCGGCCCTGGACACCTCGGCCCGCTGAAGCCGGCCGGGTGCCTCAGGCCAGTTGGGTCAGGGCGCGAGGCGGCTGAGTCGCCAAGCGGCGTCGCCCTGGCGCTCAAAACACAGGCGGTCATGCAAGCGCGAGCTGCGCCCCTGCCAGAACTCCCATCGTTCGGGCACCAGGCGGTAGCCGCCCCAATTGGCGGGCCGTACGGGGTCTTGCCCCTGGCTGGCTTGCGCCTGCGCCCAGTTGGCCTCCAGCGATTCACGCGAAACGATCACCTGGCTTTGCGGTGAAGCCCAGGCGCCAATGCGTGAGCCCAAAGGGCGCGTGCGGTAGTACTCGTCAGACTCCTGGGCTGACATCAGAGCCACGCGGCCCTCGACACGCACCACGCGCTCCAGGTCTGGCCAGAAGAACTGCAGGGCCGCAAAGGGGTTTGCGGCCAACTCTTGGCCTTTGCGGCTCTCGTAATTGGTGTACCAGCACAGTCCGCGCGAATCGAGCCCCTTGAGCAACACCACCCGGGTGGAAGGGCGGCCTTGCTCGCTCACCGTGGCGAGCGTCATGGCATTGGGCTCGACTGACTTGGCGTGAACCGCCTCGTCAAACCACTTCTGAAACTGTGCAAGTGGGTCGGCCAGCACATGGCTTTCA
>JBEANX010000166.1:0-4501 GCA_041165245.1 Pseudomonadota bacterium | reverse complement strand
GGTCGAGCCAGTGCCGCCGAAAAGTGCAATAGCAGCGCATCGCGTTCAAAGGTGACGCGGCTGATCTCTGACGAAGGCAAGGTGAGTCGGTAGGCCATGCGCGATGCTAGCGGTTGGCCGAGGCCACGGGGGCGCTTCTAAGCGTTCAAAATGGCCCGGGCATCCACTTCAGCGCCAGCAGCATGACAGACGTCACGGCATTGAAGGTCACCCCGAAGATGGCCTGCACGTACCACACGGCCGACAAGGCGGGCGCGCGCAAACCGTGCTCCATCAGCATGCCAATGGCAAAACACAGCACGGTGAGGATGGCCCAGCGCTTGAGGTAGGTGGGCAGCCAGCGTGCTTGTTCCTGGTTGTGGCGCCAGGCCGCGGCACGCTCGAACAAGGTTTTGCCGTTCACGTCTTCAAACAACCAACCGAAAAACCAATAGCGATAGAGCAACTTGCGAAATGGCAGTTGCGTGGGGGGTGCTGTGGCGTGGATGTGTTGCATGGGCGGGCCTCCGACCTGGGCGCGTGGCCCATGAAGTCATGATGCCCATTTGCCGCAGGCCCCATGGCGACAAAACACCGGTTTCAGCGTGCTTCCTGTGGCTTCTCGCACCAGCAGGGTGCAAACGCGCAGGAAAAGGCCAGATCCCGGCGCCTGGCTGGCAAAATCGCGGCATTGCTGTCCCCCGCCAGGGTGATCCTCCTTGTCCCCTGCGCTTTTGAGCCCCCCATGAACCCCAAGCCGCCTGTCCGTGTGCTGTCCGTCATCCCGCCGATGACGCAGCTCAACACGCCTTACCCGTCGACCGCTTACCTCACGGGCTTTTTGCGCTCGCGTAGCTTCGATGCGGTTCAGGAAGACCTGGCGCTGGCCTTGGTGCTTGAGTTGCTTTCGCCAGAGGGCTTGCGCAGCATTCATGCGGAGATCTTGGCCAAACCGCCTGCTAAGCCATCGCACCAGGTCGACAGCTTCATCGCCCAGTTCGACCGCTACGTGGCCACCATCGGCCCCACCATTGCCTACCTGCAGGGCTTGGATTCCACGCTGGCCCACCGCATCAACACCCGCAACTTCCTGCCCGAGGGTGCGCGCTTCGCCCAGCTCGAAGCTTATGTGGACGACGGCAGTGGTGATTCCCTGGCCTGGGCTTTTGGCGCTTTGGGTTTGCAAGACCGTGCCCGCCACCTGGCCACGCTTTACCTGAATGACCTGGCCGATGTGCTGCGCGACGCCATCGATCCGCATTTCGAGTTCGTGCGGTATGCCGAATCACTGGCCATGAGCCAGCCCACGTTCGATCCGCTGGCCCAGGCCCTGGCGCAAGCGCCCAACCTGGTCGACCGCACCTTGCGCCGCCTCACCCTGGCGGCCTTGGCGCGCCACCAGCCCACCTTGGTGCTGCTCTCGGTGCCCTTCCCGGGCGCGGTCTACGCAGCCTTGCGCATCGCCCAGACCATCAAGGCCGAGGCGCCTCACATCCACATCGCGCTGGGTGGCGGCTTTGTGAACACCGAGCTGCGTGAGCTCAAAGACGCACGCCTGTTCGACTTTGTCGACACCGTGACGCTCGATGCCGGCGAGCGCCCCTTGCTGGCCCTGATCGAACACCTGCAAGGCCAGCGCGGCAAGCAGCGCCTCGTGCGCACCTTTGTGCGTGAGACCTCAAGCGAAGGTCAACCGCAAGTGCGCTACGTGAACTGGGCCGAGGCTGATGTGCCCTTCGAAGAAGTCGGCACTCCCACCTGGGACGGCCTGCCCCTGCAGCGCTACCTGTCGCTGCTGGACATGCTTAACCCCATGAACCGGCTCTGGTCTGATGGGCGCTGGAACAAGCTCACCGTGGCCCATGGCTGCTACTGGAAGAAGTGCAGCTTTTGCGACGTGAGCCTCGATTACATCTCGCGCTACGAAGCGGCCTCGGCCAAGACCTTGGTGGATCGCATTGAGGCCATCGTGAAAGAGACCGGCCAGACGGGCTTTCACCTGGTGGACGAAGCGGCCCCGCCCAAGGTGCTCAAGGCCCTGGCGCTGGAGCTGATCGAACGCGGTGTGTCCATCAGCTGGTGGGGCAATGTGCGCTTCGAAAAGTCCTTCACGCCGGAGCTGTGCCAACTGCTGGCCGACAGCGGCTGCATCGCCATCTCCGGAGGCCTTGAGGTGGCCTCAGACCGCCTGCTGCAGCTCATGAAAAAAGGGGTGTCGGTCGACCAGGTGGCGCGTGTCACCCATGCGTTCTCTGAGGCCGGCATCCTCGTTCATGCATACCTGATGTACGGCTTCCCCACGCAGACCGTCCAAGACACGGTGGACGCGCTGGAGTATGTGCGCCAACTCTTCGAGCAAGGCTGCATCCAGTCGGGCTTCTTCCACCGCTTTGCCTGCACGGTGCATTCACCGGTGGGCTTGGACCCTGCTGCTTATGGCGTGGCGCTCATACCGCTGCCTGAGGTCACCTTCGCCAAGAACGACGTGGGCTTCATCGACCCCACGGGGGTCGACCACAACGCCATGGGCCAGGCCTTGAAGAAGGCCATCTACAACTTCATGCACGGGATCAATGTGGACAGCGATGTGCGCGCCTGGTTCGATGTGAAAGTGCCTCGCTCCACCGTGAACCCGCGTTTTGTGGAGCTTGCCTTGCAGGGCATCGAGGTGGCGCCGGTGGTGGCCAAGCCACCCCAGAAACTGCCTCAGAAAGCCACCGCCAAAGAGGCCTTCAAGCCCCGAAAAAAGCCTGCCGGATCTCGCCGGGGAGGGGCTGGCCGGTGAGCCAGGCGCGTTCCAGCACATACCAGTAGTGGCGGTAGCTGGCACGGTCGTGCAGCTTGCCCCGGTGCGAGATGGGTGCCCAGTGGGCGGCTTGGGCGTCGGTCAGGATCTCGATGGCATCGTCCACCTCGGAGACCACGGGCGCAAACGCATCAATGATCACCTCGATCTGGTCGGGGTGGATGCTCCACATGCGGGTGTAGCCCAACTCGCGGCTGGCTTTCTCTGCGGCGTGGGACAAGGTCCGTGCGTCCTTGAATTCGGTGACCACGCAGTGTGAGGGCGTGATGCCTGCAGCATGGCAGGCCGCCGCAATTTCAAGCTTGGCGCGCAACACCAGGGGGTGGCTGAACTGTCCTTGCGCGCCCATGGCCGATGCAGGCACGGCGCCTCGGTGCTCCGACACAAAGTCCATCAGGCCAAATGAGAGCGATTCCAGGCCAGGCAGGGCGGCAATGTCGAACACCTCGCGCAGGCCTCGGTGGGTTTCGATCAGGCCGTGCACGGGCACGATGTGGGTCACGCCATGCCTGATGCGGGCGGCCTTGATGGCGTCGATGGCGGCTTTGGCGTCCGCCTCGCAGTCCATCTTGGGCACCATCAGGTAGGCCAGCTTGTGGCCGGCCAGTTTGATCAAGGTGTCCACGTCGTCTTCAAAACGGCGGTGGCGGAAATCGTGCACACGAACGCCCACCCGGTCTCGAGCGTTGAAAGGGCTGTTCACCAGTTCAGCCACCAGCAGGGCCTGTTCGTGCTCGCCGCCGACGGGCGCGCCATCTTCTAGGTCCAGGGTGACATCGAACACAGCGCGGCCGGCTTTGTCGGCCATGTCGCGCTGCAAGGCCAGGCTTTTGCGCATGCGAGCTTCGACCCCTGCGTAGTGGTCGCACACAGGCAGGTGAGGGCGGGGGGCGTCAGCGCCAAACAAGGCGTGACGTGGGTGGATGGCCGTGAGGGTGGACATGGTGAGTGGCTCGCTTCTTGGCTGACTTTTGCAACCCTTGCAATTCAGCCAGTCTGGCGCAAATGGGTGGTTGTCGGGGGCGCATCCCTGTGAATTTGCGCCGAGCGTGGGCAAGGACTTCGCTTGAGCCCTGCACGCAGAGTTCAGGGCATCACATCGAGCCGCGTGTCGGGAAGGAGAAGCGATAGGTGAGCCCCAACCCGACTGACGAGCTTTCGAAGTGGGTGCCGTGATTCGATTTCGTGTATTTGCTCAGTGATGCTGTCTTGCCTGCCTGCACATAAATGGCCAACTGATCGCTCAAACCGTAGTTGAGCCCCATGGCGGTGTTGAGCAAGGGGCCGGCATCCTGTTGCTTGTTGATGCCAAGATCGTTCATGCCATACGAAATCTGAGCAAATCCCTGAAGCTTGCTTGATTTTGTGTAAGCGCTCTGCCACCCCAAGCCGGCAAACATCTCTGCATAACCCGCAAAACCTTGGAAGGTGTTGGTGGCAGCGTTGATCTGGATGGGGACATACCAGTTCTTGCTGACCACATAGTCCAACTGCAGTGCCGCCATGTTGATCTTGTTGATGTCTTTCCCATTGTGGGAAACGCCCAGGAGCACCTTGTCGTACAAATTGACTCGGATGCCATTCAATGTCAAGGCTTTGTCAGCGTCATCCACGCCCTGCTTGTCAGCCGAAAGGTGGAAGTTGATCGCGGCCCCGACCGTCCAGTTTTTTGAGCTGCCTTTGGGTGCCGCCAAATAGCCTGCCGAGAGCGACAGG
>JBEANX010000165.1:0-4133 GCA_041165245.1 Pseudomonadota bacterium | reverse complement strand
GCGTCATAGCCCAGCGAGACACCGCGGTTGGTGTTGGCATTGAAGGAGCTGGCCATCTCGCCCAGGCCCAGGTTCATGCCCAGCTTGAAGTTGTCGTACTTGCCCAGGTAGCGGATGCCGTTGCTGATGCGGCTGGTGAAGCCCGAGGCCGGCACGGTGGCCGTGCCTGTGACCCAGGAGTACTGAGGTGCATAGCCCATGAAGTCATGGCCGATGGTGAAGTCATAGACCACGGTGGACATGCGGCCCAGCGCCACACTGCCCAGGCCCTTTTGCTCCAGCCCCACCCAGGCTTGGCGGCCAAAGAAGGCCGAGGCGGAGGCGCCGGTGTCCAGCACCACTTCGCTTTCCAGGTTGAACTGCGCGCTCAGGCCATTGCCCATGTCCTCATTGCCCTTGAAGCCCAGGCGCGAGGTGTTCAGGCCGCCCGAGTTCACGCGCAGCATGGATTTGCCAGCGGCGTTGTTCTGGGTGCGGTATTCGATGCCGGCATCGACGATGCCGTAGACCGTCACGTTGCTGTTGGTGTTGGATTGGGCGTGAGCCGCAGGCAGGGCAGCCAGCAGGCCCGCCGTGGTGGCGGCTGCGAGCGTGAGCCGTGGCCACAGGTGGGTGGTTTTCATCTTGTCTCCGTGTGACCAGGTTGAACAGGTGTTGTGTGCAAACGTTGGTGAGCAGGTGTGCTGGTCAGGCGAAGCGATGATCGGCAGCGAGCCTGTCAACTTTCTGGCAGTCAGGCGCTTTGGCGGCGGTTTGTGCATGGCTCAGGGGTAAACACCGAGGCGCCGCCAAGGCTGCGTGGAGGCGCTGCACAACGCTGCGGCAAGCCACATTGCGGCCGAGCCTGCATTCATGCTGAAATCGCGGCCCATCGGCCCCCAGCGGGCTTTCACGCCGAGGTGGACCATGCGTTTGCTGCTTGTCGAAGACCAGGAGGAGCTGGCCGAATGGCTGGCCAAGGCCTTGCGGCAAGGTGGCCATGCGGTCGATGTGATGGGCCGTGGCGACCATGCCGACCATGGCTTGGTGACCCAGCCTTATGACCTCTTGATCCTCGATTTGTCCCTGCCCGGCATGGAGGGCCTGGAGGTGCTGCGCCGCTTGAGGGCCCGGGGCAGCGCCCTGCCGGTGCTGATCCTCACCGCCCTGGGCAGCACCGAAGACCGCGTGCGTGGCCTCAACCTGGGTGCGGATGATTACCTCACCAAGCCTTTCGAGTTGAGTGAGCTGGAAGCGCGCATCAAGGCCTTGCTCAGGCGGGGCGGCGGCCGTGCGCCCACGGTGCAAGTGGGGCGACTGCAGATCGACACCAGCAGCCGCTTGGTCAGCCTGGGTGGCAAGCCTGTGGCCCTGACCCCGCGTGAGCTGGCAGTGCTCGAAGCCCTGGTGGCCCGCATCGGCCGGCCGGTGGCGCGCGAGTTGTTGTTCGAGAAGGTCTTCGACATGGACGCCGAAGCTCGCCCCGAGGCCATCGAGAGTTATGTCTCGCGCTTGCGCAAGAAGCTCGAAGGCTCGGGCGCGGTCATCACCACTTTGCGGGGCTTGGGCTATTTGCTGAGCGAAGCTGCGGCGGAAGGCCACGCATGATCAGCCTGCGCCAGCGGGTCGTACGCTGGCTGCTGCCTGCCGTGGCCTTGCTGCTCTTGGCCAATGCCTGGTATGGCCAGCGCAACGCCCGTGAGACGGTGAACCGCGCGTATGACCGGGGCCTGGTCTCATCGGCCCACCTCATCGCCGAGCGCACCTATTCCAACCACGGCGAGGTGGTGGTGGACCTGCCTTACTCGGCGCTCGACGTGCTGGGCGACGGCGCCAACGAACGCGTCTTTTATGGCGTGTACTGGCCCGATGGCGAGGTCATCACCGGCTATGAAGACCTGCCGCGCCCACCGCCTTCCACGCAAGACACCGTCATCAGCGATGGTGTGTATCGCGGCGAGGCCGTGCGTGTGATCGTGGTGCGCAAGCGCCTGTACGACACCGAGCAACTCAATGCCAGCAGCGTGCTGGTGGTGGTGGCCGAGACCGTGGATGCACGCCAGGCCTTGTCGCACGAGTTGCTGCTGGACGGCCTGCGCAGCCAGGGCCTGCTGGTGCTGGTCAGCGTGTTGGTGATCCTGGTGATCATCACGCGGGCGGTGCAACCTTTGACCCGTGTGGGCGCGGCTTTTGTGAGCCGCCGTGATGACGACCTCACGCCGGTGAGCACGCAAGGCATCCCCTCTGAAGTGAGGCCTTTGATCGACGCGGTGAACCACCACATGCAGCGCATCGAAGCCATGTTGCAAGCGCGCAAGCGCTTCTTGGCCGACGCCGCCCACCAGCTGCGCACCCCCCTGGCGGTGCTGCGCACTCAGATCGATTACGGCTTGCGCCAGCAAGACCCAGCCGAGATGCACCGCGCTTTAGAGGGCCTGGGCCACAGCGTGCGTCACACCCAGCGCTTGACCAACCAGCTCTTGTCCATTTCCAGCGCCGAGGCCATCAACGGTTTGAGCCGCGACCGCACCCCGGTCGATTGGGTGGCCCTGGCGCGCGATGTGGCCTTTGACCTCTCACCCCTGGCCGTGGCGCGCCACATCGACCTGGGCTTTGAGGCTGACGGCATGAGCGAGGCGCAGCGTACGGTCATGGGCCACGAGCCCTCCTTGCGTGAGATGTGCGTGAACCTGCTGGACAACGCCTTGCGCTACACCCCGGCGGGCGGCAGCGTGACGGTGGCGCTCAAGCCTGGGGCGGCCCTGTCGCAAGGCTCAGGCACGGTGAGTTTGAGCGTGATCGACACGGGCCCGGGCATCCCGCTGGCCGAGCGCGACAAGGTCTTTCACCGCTTCTACCGCATCCTGGGCCATGCGCAGGTGGAGGGCAGTGGCTTGGGGCTGGCCATCGTGCGGGAGATCGCACAAGCCCATGCGGCCCAGGTGGTGCTGGCCGATGGGCCCGAGGGCCGAGGCCTGTGTGTGACGGTCACGCTGCCCTGTGGGGCCTTGCATCCAAGCTCAGCCCATGAGCCGGTGGCTCAAGCTTCGCCTTGAGCTTTGCGGTAGGCATTGGGGCTCTGCCCCGCCCAGCGTTTGAAGGCGTGGATGAAGGCGCTGGCCTCGGCATACCCGAGTTGCTCGCCGATGTCTTCGATGGGCAAGTGGGTGTCGCGCAGCAGGTGGCGGGCTTTGGCGTAACGGGCCTCGCCCAGCAGGTCGCGAAAGCTGTGGCCTTCTTCGCTGAGCTGGCGCCTCAGGCTGCGCTCTGACAGGTCGAACGATTGCGCCACGGCCTCAAGGCTGGGGTAGCTGCCACTGAACAAGCCCAGGTGGGCCCGCACGCGGTCGGCCAAGGTGGCCGTGCTGGCCTCTTGCGCTTTGAGTTGCTGCTCGCACATCGTGCGGTACATGGCGTGGGCATTGGCGTCTGCAGTGGGCAGTTTGATCTGCAGGTGCTCGTTGCGCAGCCAGAAGCGCGCCTCGTGTTCGCCAAAGCGCACGGCGCAGCCAAAGTGGGCCTCGTAGGTGGCCGCCTCAGGTGGGCGTGGGTAAGGCAGGTCCACCCGGTCGGGGCTCAGGCTCAGGCCCATGGTGGCTTGCATGTCGCGCAGCATCTTGAAGGTGCCCGAGACCTCGCCGTCGACCCGAAAGCGATGCGCCCTGCCCGGCATCACCAAGGGCTGCAGCACCAGGGCGCTGAGTTGCGCGCCGGGCTCCAGGCGCAAGGTGCCATAGAGGTAGGTCAGCCTTTGATAGCGCACGCCGGTCTGCAGGGCTTCATAGGCCGTGGCGCAGGTCATGAGCAGCATCACCAAAGGCCCGTAGCCAGCCAGGCCATAGGCATTGCCCAGCTGCAAGCCCACGGTGGGGTCTTGCGTGAGCTCGGCCAGGTCGGCGTAGATGCGCAACTCGCGTGAGCGCTCGATGCGGGTGTTCGGGTCCAAGGAGGCCATGCTCAGGCCATGGCGCTGCAGCACGGGGTCCGGGTCTTCGCCCAGCTGTTGAAGGGCCTGGAGCAAATACATCAGGCCCAGGATGGAACGGGTGCTCATGGCAAGAGGGGGTGGCTCGTGGCCTGGGGTCTCGTGAAGGCAGGGCCCAAGGGGGAACCCTGTTTGATGTGGATCAAACCTGTTGAATCAATCGGATCGC
>JBEANX010000164.1:0-5617 GCA_041165245.1 Pseudomonadota bacterium | reverse complement strand
CCCCTACGCTAGTTTTCAAGACTAGAGCCTTAAACCACTCGGCCACACTTCCTTGGGGCCAGATTATAAGCCTACTGAGCCCCTGGCTTTTGTGATTGGGCGCATGGAATTTGAATCACTTCACGGCCGGTGTCGGTCAAACGCACCGCAGTGAGTTTGCCGCCCCACACACATCCGGTGTCCAGCGAGAGCAAATCGTCGCGGTTGATCAGGCCCAGCGTGGACCAATGCCCGAACGCAACTGGCACGCCGGCTGTGCGCCGGCCAGGCACCTCAAACCAGGGCATGCAGCCCTCGGGCGCACCGCCTGCACCCTCTTTGGAAGCGAACTCCATGGTGCCGTCGGCTGAACAAAAGCGCAGGCGAGTCAAGCTGTTGATCACACAGCGCAAACGTTCAGCGCCTTGCAGGTCATCGCGCCATTGCGCAGGCTCATTGCCGTACATCTGCGGCAAGAAGGTGGCCAAGTCTGAGCCCTGCAGCATGGCCTCCACCTCCGCTGCCAAAGCCAGCGTCTGCGCCGCATCCCATTGGGGCAAGACACCCGCATGCACCATCAGCCAGCCATGCGCCTGCACGGCCAGCTTCTGGTGGCGCAGCCAATTTAGCCAGTGCACGCGGTCAGGCGCATCGAGGATCTGGGCCACCGTGTCGCTTTTGTGCGGCTTGCGCACACCCTGTGCCACAGCCAGCAGGTGCAGATCATGGTTGCCCAGCAGGCAAGTTGCCGCCCCACCCAGCGCGCTCAAGCGCTGCAGCACGCCCAAAGAGTCTGGCCCACGGTTGACGAGATCACCCAACACGAACAAATGGTCTCTCGAAGGCGAGAAGGCCACCTCATGAAGCATTTGGGCCAGCGGGTCACCACAGCCTTGCAAATCACCCAGCAAATAGATCATTCGAGCATTGTGGATGATTCTGATAAATTCGTCGCATCGCGACCGCTGGCCCAGCCTTTGCTGGTGCCCCTCATGGACTTTGCCTTACTCGTCTTTCTGATCGTCATCAACGGGCTGTTTGCCATGTCTGAAATGGCCCTGGCCTCCAGCCGCAAGGCCCGGCTTCAGGTCATGTTCGAGGCCGGAGACGACGGCGCAGGCATTGCCATGGACCTGCAGGACAACCCCACGCAATACCTGTCAACGGTTCAGATCGGCATCACGTCCATCGGCGTGCTCAACGGCATCGTGGGTGAGGCGGCATTTTCCGAGCCTGTGGCCGCCATCCTGCAATCGCACTTCGTGATCCCCGACAGGGCAGCCTCCATCACGGCCACGGCCCTGGTGGTGATGGTCATCACCTTCCTGACCATCATCTTTGGCGAACTGGTGCCCAAGCGCGTGGGCCAGATGTACCCTGAATCAGTGGCGCGGGTGGTCTCACTGCCCATGCGCTGGCTCTCGCGCCTGACCAAACCGTTTGTGAAGCTGCTGTCCTTCTGCACCGATGCCACGCTCAAGCTGCTGGGCATCAAGGACAACGGCAACCGCAGCGTGACCGAAGAAGAAATCGCTGCCAGCCTCGAAGAAGGCCTGGATGCCGGCGTGATCGAGGCGCATGAGCACCAGATGGTGCGCAATGTGTTCCGCCTGGACGACCGCCAGATCGGCTCGATGATGATCCCGCGCAGCGACATGGCCTGGCTCAACCTCGAAGCCCCGCTGGACGAGAACCTGGCCATCATCAAAGAGCACGGCCACTCGCGCTACCCGGTGTGCCGCGGCAGCCTGGACGACGTGGTGGGCGTGATCACCGCGCAAGAGCTGCTGCAGCAATTTGCCAGCACGCAAACCGCGAGTGTGGAAACGGGCATGCAAAGCGCCGTGTTTGTGCCCGAGACCTTGTCAGGCATGGAACTGCTGGAGCACTTTCGGGCGTCGAGTTCACAAATGGTCTTTGTGGTCGATGAATACGGCGAAGTGCAAGGCGTGATCACGCTGCGCGACGTGCTTGAGGCCATCACCGGCGAGTTCACCATTGCCGAGGAAGAAAACGCCTGGGCGGTTCAGCGCGACGACGGCTCTTGGCTGATCGACGGGCTCATCCCGGTGCCCGAGCTGAAAGACCGACTGGAGCTCAAGGCCCTGCCTGACGAAGACCGCGGCCGCTACAACACCCTGGCCGGCTTGGTCATGATGCTGCTGGGCCGCCTGCCACGGGTGACCGATCAGGTCGAGTGGGACGGCTGGCGCTTTGAAGTGGTGGACATGGACGGAAAGCGCATCGACAAAGTGCTGGTCTCGCGTGACCCAAGCCACGGTGCCAGCCCCACCCGTTGAAGCCTTGGTCGGCACGCCTCCTTCTTCTTAGGGATGGCCGAGCGCCCACAGGCTGGCGATCATGCGTGCATGACACACCCAAGCCACATCGCCGGCCTGCGCGGCCTTTTGCCAGCACTCCTCCTGAGTGCTTTGTCGAACCAGGCATTCGCTGCCTTGAACCTGCCTGAGCCAGTGATCTCACAGACGGTGAACATCGACACGCAGGTCTTCAGTTTCAAGGAGGGCTCGCTGCTAAACACCGTGAACGACACCACGGGCAGCACCAGCGTCACCCTTGGCGAGGCACCGCAGATCACGGGCGGTGTGGCTGAGACCTCGGTCACGCAGGGTCGACATGGCGGCAGCGTGTTCGCCCAACTGATCTACAACGTGGCTTACGTCAATCCGAACATCGGGCCCGCCTATGTGGACATTCCCGTGCATGTGGACGTTCGAGACCTGATCCAGGTGAATGGCTCCGGGCCATCGTTCGCGGCTTATGCGGCCACCTTTTTCGAGATCTCTCGACCCGGCGGCACGTCCGTGAACTTCGCGCATTGCATGCTGGTGGACGACGCACTTGGCAGTTGTGGCGACGGCGTCAAAGTGCCCATCGTGCCGTTCGACTTTGCCATGCGACAAAACACGGTCTATCAGGTGATGATGAACCTCAGCGCTGTTGTGGTGGCCAATGTCTCGCCGGGTGGGGTGTCCAACGCCTCGGCTTTCGCCATGGTGGACCCAAGCTTCTCCGTCATTGGCGCCGAGCCTGCAGGAGGGCACTTCGTGTTCAGTGCTGGCGTGACAGCCCCCGTCAGTGGGGTACCAGAGCCCAGCAGCGCTGCCTTGGCGATGTTGGGTGTGGCTGCGTGCTTGGGCTTGTCTGCAAAGCGCCGCTCACGCCATTTGCTGCGTCAAAGCGAGGCTTGAGCCAGGGCAGTGGCGGACAAGCCCCTCAGGGGGCGTGCGCCAGAGATGAGATCAAGGCCCCGATGCCCGTCTTGAGCACCACCTCCACCTGGTGCGACGTGGCATTGGCATCTGCGGCCGAACTGATGAGCTGCGCAGCTTCGATCAGCAAGGCCAGCAGCAGGCGGGTCAGCACTTCGGTGGACACCACCTTCAAGGTGGACTCGGGCAGGTACTGCGAAACCAGCGCCGTCATCAGGCCCAAGGAGTAGCGCAGGTCGATGTCCCGACAGGCCTGGCTGCCCAGAACCGCTGGGCCTTCCACGAACAACACCCTTTGATACGCCTCGCGGCCGGCCAGGTCCAAGAAGGCCTGGATGGCCTCGTGCACGCCTTGCTGCGTGCGAGGGTCTTGCACCAGCGCTTCGATCAAGGCTTGCGACTGATGCTCATAGGCGGCCTGGAACAGCGCCCTCTTGTCTTTGAAGTGGTGGTAGACCGCGCCCTTGGTGGAGCCGATGTCAGCCGCGATGTCGTCCAGGGAGGTGCCGCCATGACCTTGGCTGATGAAGCGCTTCACGGCCGCCTGAATCAAGGCGGCACGGGTGGCTTCGGCATGCTGATCCCGCAGGCGTTTGACGACTGGCTTCGCATTTGACATACTGTCGGTATCTTAAATTCTATGGGTAGGCAGGGTCAAACGCCATGGGCCTGATCTTGTCTGCTGGGAGCACAGCGATGCAAGTGGATCATGTGGTGGTGGGTGGCGGCTCTGCGGGCTGTGTGCTGGCCAAACGCTTGAGCGAAGACCCGAAGGTGCAAGTGTGCCTGCTGGAGGCCGGCCCGAGCGACTGGCACCCCAGCATCCACATCCCGCTGGGCATGCTGTGGTTGATGCGCAGCAAGCGCCTGAACTGGCAGTTCAACACCCAGGCCGAATCGCAACTGGCGGGTCGCTCCTTATTCTGGCCACGTGGCCGCATGCTGGGTGGCTCCAGTGGCATGAACGCCATGTGCTACACGCGGGGCCATGCTTCCGACTATGACCACTGGGCCGCCTTGGGCAACCAGGGCTGGGCCTATCGCGATGTGCTGCCCTTGTTCAAACGATCCGAGCACCACGAGCGTGGCGCCAATGCCTTCCATGGGGCAGAGGGCGAACTCAATGTGATGGGATTTCGCAAACACCACCGCCTGACCGACACCTTCCTGCGGGCCGGCCAGCAAGCGGGGTGGCCCCTCAATGCCGACGTCAATGGCGCCAGCCAGGAAGGCGTGGGCTACTTTGATGTCACGCAGACACGAGGCCGCAGGTGCAGCGCGGCCAAGGCCTTCCTGAGCCCAGAGGTGCGCAAGCGCCCCAACCTGCGCATCCTCACGGGGGCCCAGGCCACGCGCGTGTTGTTGCAAACACAGACCCAGTGGCAGCAAGGACTGGGGCAAGGCCAAAGAGCAACCGGGGTGGAATATCTGCAAAACGGCGAGCGCCATCAGGTTCATGTGCGTGGTGAGGTCATCCTGGCGGCGGGTGCCATCCAGTCGCCTCAGTTGCTGATGCTCTCTGGCATTGGCGATGCCCAGGCCTTGCAAGCCCTGGGGCAACCCTGCTTGCACCACCTGCCTGGCGTGGGCCAAAACCTGCAAGACCACCTGGACGTGACCCTCACGCATGATTGCCTGGAGCCCATCTCGGCCGGCCTGACCTGGCGCACGCAGCTGCGCGGCCCATTGGACCTGATCGAGTGGTGGTTCAAGGGCTCCGGCGTGCTGGCCAGCAATGGGGCCGAGGGCGTGGGCTTCATCAAGAGCTCACCCGACGAGCCCATCCCCGACCTTCAGTTGCACTTCATGCCCGCCAGCCTGCGAGACCATGGCCGCGACCTGCGCTTTCTGAGCCGCGAGGGCTACACCCTGCATGTGTGCCAACTGCGGCCCAAGAGCCGGGGCCAGATCCGATTGCAAAGCCTGGACCCGATGAAACCGCCCTTGATCGAAGCCAATTACCTGAGCCACCCAGATGACCTGGCCACCATGGTCAAGGGTGTGCGCCGCGCACGGGAGATCTTTGCGGCACCAGCTTGGGAGGGCTTGCGAGGGGCCGAGGTCAGCCCAGGCAGCCACAAGGTCAGTGACGAAGCACTTGCAAAGCACATCGGGCAGCATGCCGAGACCATCTACCACCCGGTGGGCACCTGCAAGATGGGCCAAGACCCCATGGCCGTGGTCAACGACCGCCTGCAGGTGCACGGCATCGAAGGCCTGCGGGTGGCCGACGCGTCGATCATGCCCACCCTGGTGGGCGGCAACACCAACGCACCGGCCATCATGATTGGCGAGAAGGCCTCAGACCTGCTGCGCCAGGCTTGAGGGCTCGGTCTCCCGCCACTTGATGGAGCAGCCCATGCTGGCGTGCTGCTCAGCGGGGCCATAGCCGTAGTGGGCGATCA
>JBEANX010000163.1:0-2631 GCA_041165245.1 Pseudomonadota bacterium | reverse complement strand
GCCGCCCGCACCGGCGGTCGGCGCTGGCAGTTTCCACGCAGCCATGGCTGTGCCACGCGGATCCGGCCACGCCACTTCTTCGGACGTCGAATAGGCGACCAGGGCGCCCATGATCTGACTTTGATTTTTGCCGCAGTTCTGCTGACGGGCCATCTCGCGCACCATACCGATCACCGGCAACAACATGCCGGCGAGGATGGCGATGATCGAGATGACCACCAGCAGTTCGATCAGGGTGAAACCCGACCGCTGATGATGGATGAGAGAACGCATACGATGCTCCTTTCGAAGCGGGGTGGATGAATCCCGGCAGGATAGAATGGATAGCCGGACTGCGTAAAGGTACGTCAGCAGCAGCCATCGAGCAACCGGCCGATGACGATTTCAGCGAGGAACGACGCCACGGTGTGTCACCGTTCGTCAGCAATCCATCGCCTGGAACCAAGGCTTGCCTGACGACTGGAGTCGGATTGTCGCAATCGATGCCGAGAACCCCACTGCTGACACTGCCCAAAAGGCACGACGGTGGACCACCAAAGGGTGGTTCCACCAAAGACTGCGAGGCAGGCCTAATGGCCTGCCTCGCAAGGAGTTCACGATTCTCTGGCGGCCAGAGACATCACTGCATGTTGACGATTTCGTAGAGCTCTTCGCCCAGTTCTTTCGCGCTGTAATTGCGAATACGCGGCGGGGCGAAGGTGATCTCGCGAGTCTTGTCCCACTGGGCGGGGTCGTTCAGCATCTTGCTGCCGGCCTTCACGGCTTCGTAGTCACGCACGGCGTCATAGAGGACCAAGGCGAATTTCCACGACAGGCCGCTGAAGCAGCTGATCACCACCGGGTCCTGACCTTTGCGATCGGCCGCGCTGGCGTTTTCGCGCTGGGCCAGCTTTTCGCTGACGTAACCACGCACCTGATCCAGGTTGCGCGTGAGGTCGGGATGAGCCTTGATGCTCAGCGCCTTGCCGTCGATCAGGATGGTCTCGTCGCCGCCCATGCGCAGGAAGGCGCGCGGCAGGACGTCGCCCTGCGACTTGCGCAGCGCGTCAAGCTTGGCGAGGTACTCGGAAGGCTGGAAGCCCTTCACGAAGCCTTCGGGGTAGACGCAGATGTTGACCTGCTTGGGCGGTTCGACGGGTTTGTTCTGCGGCGTCGGCGCCTGGCCCTTGTCGGTGGGCAGCAGGCTGGCGATGGCCTTTTCTTCTGCGGTAAACTTGGTGGTCAGGATGAAGAACAGCAGCAGCAACATGATGCAGTCGATCATCGGCACGAGGTCGATCTTGCCCTCGTTGATCTTCTCACTTGGATCTTCAGCCATGGCGTGCTCCTTCTCTTATGCGTAGTAGCAGGGACCTAACGACTCAGCGGTCGCCAGGCTTGCGCGTGGTGAAGTTGAGATGGACGAAACATTTGGTCGGAGCCTTGGGCATCATCTTGTTTTCAGGATCGATGGTGTCGGAGACGACCTGCTGGATCTCTTGGATCACGCGGTATTCGGTGTCGGCGTCAGCGCGGATCTCGAGCACCACTTTGGGCAATTGCAGCGATGGGTTCTTGGGATCGGCAAATTTTTCGGCGCGGTCGTAGGTCACATTGAGCATGCGCCGCATCTGGATGTAGGCCTCGTAATGGTCGGTGCCCGACGAGCTCCAGTTTTGGTTGTTCATGCGAATGGTATTGCGCGGCGGTTTGCCCGATTGGGTCGAACCGAAGACGTTGATGACGAGGCGCTCCCAATCCTTGGGGGTCTTCATCTCCATTGCCGTGCGGGTGGGCGGAACCGTGATCTGCTCCACCCGCTGATCCATCGTGATGCGACCGCAGAGCATGAAGAACAGCAGCAGCAAGAAGATACAGTCAATCATCGGCACCAGATCGATCTCGGCATCCGCATGCTCAAGATGAAATCTTTTCTTGTGAGCCATGATTCTTCCTTCCTACGTCGTTACTGCTGCGTCATTACTGCTGCGGTCCGTGAACGGCGCTCAGCGATTGCGGAAGTAGTCGAGGATCTCGTTGGTGATCACCGCCGCATCCAGGGTGCAGGTGTTGACGCGACCGCGGAGCCAGAAGAAGAAGTAGAGGTTTCCGATGGCAATCACCAGACCGGTAGCGGTACAGACCAGGGCCTCACCGATGCTGCCCGAGAGCATGTTCGGATCGACACCGCCGGGGTTTGCGGACATGGTGAGGAACGAACCGATGATACCGGACACCGTACCGAGCAGGCCAAGCAGCGTAGCCGAGCTGGCGAACATCGACAGCCAGCCGACTTTGGCCATGTACTTGTTGGTTTCGGCCGAGCCCACCACTTCCGAAGCTTCCTTCATCGTCTCGTAGCCGAAGTCTTTCTTGTCGAGAGCGGCGGCGATGATGTTGCCCAACATGCTGCGGTCGTTGGCGACCACGTTGCGGGCGTTTTCGACTGCCTCATCGCTCGGGCCCTCAGCCATGATGTTGTGCAATTCGTCAGCCAGGCCGTCGGGGATCAGGTTCTCGCGCTTGATGGTGAACACCCACTGGATGGCCAGCGAGTAGCTGATCAGGGACAGCACGATGAGCAGAGCCTCAATCGGGCCGGCTTTGATGATCAGGTCGAGCACGCTCGACGATGCCGCATGGGGCTTGGCG
>JBEANX010000162.1:0-7777 GCA_041165245.1 Pseudomonadota bacterium | reverse complement strand
CGCTGCAGGCGCTCGGCGAAGGGTTGGGCCAGGTCTTGCCCGATGGAGCCGTGCACGAGCAGCAGCATTTCGTTGTCACCTTCAAAGCCGCCTGAGAAGTATTCGTCGACAACGTGTTCGCGAAAGAACTGCATCACGGGCCCGTGCGGGCGCCACTTGAAGGTTTTGCTCACCTTCAGCCGGTAGCGGTTCAGGGGCCTCAACTCGATGATGCCCAGTTTGTCGAGCCTGGCCATGAGGCGGATGCACTCAGGCTCGGTGAGTTGGTAAGTGGCCACGACTTGCTCGAAGGTCCATTGGCTCAGGCAACAGATGGCCAACAACAGCAACTTTCGGTCAGACACCACGGCCTTTTCTTGTGCTTGGGTGAGCTCGCCCTTGGCGGGTTGGCTGTCGGCCACGCGCCGGGCCAGGTCGGCAAAGTCGATGCGCAGCACGCGGCAGATCTCGTCCACGCGCGAGAGCGGCATGTCGCCCGAGGCCAGGATGCGCTTGACGCTGGAGTGCGCCAGGCCCAACTGCTGAGCCAGGTCGGCATAGGTGATGCCTGCTTGCTTGAGCTCCGCTTTGAGCGCGTTGACCAGGTCTTGCGAGGTGCTCATGGCTTGCCTTCTGAGATGGGGTATCGAAAAACGATACCAGATGTCTGCAGGGGTGCCACTTGGTATTGTTTGATTGCACGCCAGATCGCTGCCGCCAACAATGAGCCCATGTTCAACAGCCAGTGAGGCATTCGATGAGCCAGCAAACATTCACCCAAGCCCTTGTTCGACGCGACACCCGAGCCTGGAGGCTCCAATCGTGGGTTTCGTTTGGCCTCGCGGTGACGGTGTGTGGATCAGGTTTGGCCTATTTACCCGGCACCGAGGTCGAGGTGGCCTTCATGGTCATGGGCTATGTGTTCTGCCTGTCGGCGGTGTTTGGCTTGTCCAAGTTTGTGCGTGACCAAGCCCTGCGTGGCCAGGACACGCCCCTGTGGTCGGTGGTGGTGTGGTCAGGTTTTGCATTGGCTGTTGCCCTCACGGGCTGGGGCCTGGCACGCATGCAGATCAACCCAAGTTATAAAGCGTACTTGGTGGTGAGCTGGTTGTTCCTCGTGTCAACCGCTTTCACCTTGGCCAAGATGCTGCGCGATGATCACGAAGCCCACCATGCGGATCAGGCAGAGCGCAACGCCAGCATCAACAGCCAGAACTCACAGATGAATCAGGAGTAAGACATGAGCCTTCAAAACTTCAAACCCATCACCGCCATGCGTGCCCTGCGTGCGGCAGGCCTGGCCCTCAGCGTGAGCTTGGCCCTGGTGCCTTCTGTACGCGCGGAGACCGCTCTTTCCCAAGCCAGCGCAGCCTCAACCGTGCCTCTGGCGATTTCTGTGGCGGCACCTTCTGCCATTGGCGCAGGTGTGTTGTCGGTGGGCGCAGCCTTCACGGTGGTGTCTGTCGAGTTGCTGGCTGAAGGCACCGTGTGGGTGCTGGCCCGTGCCAGCGATGGCGCCCGCGTGGTGGTGCGCTGTGCCGGCAGGGCTGTGGGCACGGCATCGCAAGCGGTGGGCACCGCCGTGACCGTGGTGGGTGTGTCGGGCGGCGTGATGCTGTCGACCGCCAGCGAAGTGATCGCCTTTGTGCCCAACGAGATCGGCAAGGCCTTGTTGCACAACGAGCAGATCACGCGCTGATCGACGGTGACTTGCCTGTGGGGTGGTGGCGAACACGCCCGCCCCATTGAACGCCGTGTTGAACTTCATCAAGCGAGCCGGGGAGGGCGCGCATGCAAACCACACCAATCCATGTTTGGGGCGGCACACCTTGGTGGCGCACCGCTTTTGTTGCACTGTTGATCGCTCTCAGTGCCTTGGCCCATGCCGGCCGACCTTGTGACGACAAAGCCACCACACCCAAAGCCGTCGAATTGGGCCTGGGGCTGGCCTCGCGAACAGCCACGCAGCTCGATGCCCTCAAGGCCCATGTGGTGGTGCTGGCCCGCGTGGGCCAAGACTTGAGCGAATACGGCCTGCGCTATTCGCACCTGGGCCTGGCCTACAAAGAAGGCAATGTCTGGCGCGTGGTGCACAAGCTCAACCAGTGCGGCACCGACAAAGCCTACTTGTACCGACAAGGCCTGGGCGAGTTCTTCCTCGATTCGCCCTTTGAATACGTGGCGGGCATCATGGTGCTCAGCCCCGAAGCGCAAGAGCAATTGCTGCCGGTGCTGCGCGACAACGCCAAAGTGCAGCGCATGAACACCCGCGCTTACAGCATGCTGGCCTACCCCTGGGCTCAGCAGTACCAGCAAAGCAACCAGTGGGCACTGGAGACCCTGGCCATGGCCTGGAGCCCCGATGTCAGCAGCCGTGAGCAGGCCCAAGCATGGCTCAAGCTCAAGGGCTATGAGCCGACCGAGTTGCATTTGTCGACGCTCAAGCGCTTGGGCGCACGCGTGACCACGGCCAACATCAGCTTTGACGACCACCCCCCGAACCTGCGCTTTTCAAGCCGCATCCGCACCATCACGGTCGATTCGGTCTTTGACTGGCTGCAACGCAACAAGCTGGGCCAGCCGCCTGTGCTGGTGCGCTGAACGTTCAAGAATGCGCACCTGCCGACCAAGGAAACCGATTTGACTCAAGCCTCCACCTCCAAGCCCACACAGGCGCAACCGGCTTCCAGCGGCCAATTTGGCCTGCTCAAGCAAAAGCGCTTTGGCCCCTTCTTCTGGACACAGTTCCTGGGGGCGGGCAATGACAACCTGTTCAAGTTCGCCTTCACGGTGCTGGTGACCTACCAGTTGCAACTGAGCTGGCTGCAGCCAGCCATGGCGGGCTTGGTCATCGGGGCCTTGTTCATCTTGCCCTTTGTGCTGCTGTCGGCCACGGCCGGCCAGTGGGCTGACAAGTACGACAAGGCCTTGATCATGAGGTCGGTCAAGCTGCTGGAAGTGGCCATCATGGCCCTGGCAGCCTTCGGCTTTTTCACGACCAACGTGCCAGTGCTGTTGGGTTGCGTGTTCCTGATGGGCGTGCACTCCAGCTTGTTCGGGCCTGTGAAGTACGCCTATTTGCCGCAGCACCTCAACCCGCAGGAACTCACGGGCGGCAATGGCATGGTCGAGATGGGCACCTTCGTGTCCATCTTGCTGGGCAACCTGGGCGGTGGTCTCTTGATGAGCTTGGGCCCCGATGGTTCGCATTACACGGCCCTGGCTTGCCTGGGTGTGGCTGTGTTGGGCTGGTGGACGTCGCGCGGCATCCCTGAATCACCCTCGTCGGCGCCCAACCTGGTGTTGAACTGGAACCCGGCCTCCGAGACGCTGCGCAACCTCAAGTTGGCCTGGCAATACCCCAGCGTGTTTCGATCGCTCTTGGGCATCTCATGGATGTGGTTCTTTGGCGCGGTGTTCCTGTCGCAGTTCCCTTCGTTTGCGCGTGATGTTCTGGGTGGCGACCCGCATGTGGCCTCACTGCTGCTGGTGGTCTTCTCAGTGGGCATTGCGGCAGGTTCGCTGGCCTGCGAGACCTTGTCGCACCGCCATGTCGAGATCGGCCTGGTGCCCGTGGGTGCTGTCGGCATGACGGTCTTTGCGTTTGACCTCTACCTGTCGACCCAAGGCATGAGCCATGTCAGTGGTGCGGCCTTTGCCGATGTCACGACCTTCCTTGGTGATCACCACCACTGGCGCGTCATGGCCGACCTGGTCCTGCTGGCTTTCAGCGCCGGCCTGTACAGCGTGCCCATGTATGCCTTGATCCAGTTGCGTGCCCAACCCAGCCACCGTGCTCGCATCATCGCGGCCAACAACATCCTCAATGCGCTGTTCATGATCGTGAGCAGCTTGGGGGCTGGCGCCATGTTGGCCAGTGGCTTCTCCATCCCGCAAGTTTTTGGCGCCACGGCCTTGCTCAACATCATCGTGGTGGGCTATGTGTTCTGGCTCATGCCCGAGTACATCATCCGCCTGATCATGCTGCTGGTGACACGCTTGGTCTACCGCTTGCGCACCCGGGGCGACGAGCACCTGCCTGTCGATGGTGCTGCGATCCTGGTGTGCAACCACGTGAGCTTTGTGGATGCGGTGATCCTGGGCGTGCTCAGCCCACGCCCCACGGTCTTTTTGATGGACCACCGCATCTTCAAGAACCCCGCCCTGGGCTGGTTCTTCCGCCTGTGCAAGGCCATCCCGATTGCGCCGCAGAAAGAAGACCCTGTGGCGTATGAGCAAGCCTTCGAGCGCGCCCGCGCCGTGCTTGATGAGGGCGATTTGCTCTGCCTGTTCCCCGAGGGTGCCATCACCCGCGACGGCAAGATGCAGCCTTTCAAGGGCGGCATCATGAAGATCCTGGAGACCAACCCGGTGCCTGTGGTTCCTGCGGCTTTGCACAACCTGTGGGGCTCGTACTTTTCGCGCATTGAGGGTGATGCCATGAGCAAGCCCTTCAGGCGTGGTGTGTTCAACCCTGTGGGTTTGGTGGTCGGTCCTGCCATCCCACCCGATCAGGTCACGCCTGAGGGTTTACAGGCCACGGTCCAAGCCTTGCTAGATGAGCCCACGCCTTGATCCTGACCATGACCTTTGCCCGCCATTGAAGCCATCTCGCCGTGTCCAGCCCTGCGCACCCCCATCAGTTCAAGTTGTTGAGCGAGGCCCGTTTCCGGCCCTTTTTTTGGTCGGCCTTTTTGGGCACCTTCAATGACAACCTGCTGAAGTTCGCCATCACCATCTGGCTGACTTACAACGCGCCCCAGGAATGGCTCCCCGCTGCACAAGTGGGGCCCATGCTCGGCGCACTGTTCACGGTGCCCACGCTCTTGTTTTCGGCCTTGTTCGGGCAAATGGCCGACAAGTGGCCGCTCGACGCGCTCTTTCGTTGGGGCAAGGTCTTCGAGATCGGCATGATGGTGCTGGCCGCAGGCGTGTTCCTGAGTGGGCATGCGCCCTTGATGCTGGTGTGCGTGTGGCTGTCGGGTTTGCAGGTCACCTGGTACAGCACGCTCAAATACGCCTACTTGCCCAGGCACCTTCAAGCGAGGGAGTTGGTTGGCGGCAATGGCCTGATGGAAATGGGCATGTTCACGGCCATCTTGCTGGGCACCTTGATGGGTGGCGCCTTGGTCGAGCCTCAAGCCTGGTCAGCAGCGCCTCACGCTGACCCAGCCGCACAAGTGGCGGCGGTGATCGTGCTGGTGTCCTGGTGGGGTTTGCGCCTCTCATTGCTAGTGCCTGAGACCCCTGCTGTGGTCCCCGCCTTGAAGCTGCGCTGGAACCCAGTGCTTGAATCGTGGCGTGACGTGCAGTTCAGCCGCCATGGCGCGAAGGACTCAGCCTGGCAAGGCCGCAGCGTGCTGGTCAGCATCCTGGGCATCTCGTGGATGTGGTTCTTCGGGGCGCTCTTCATGATGCTCTTGCCTGCCATGGTGCGTGATGTGCTCCAGGCACAGAGCTCTGTGGCATCGGCATGCATGGCGCTGGTCTCCATCGGCATTGGCCTGGGCGCTTTGTGTTGTGAGCGGCTGAGCCAGGGCAAGTTGGCCCGCCACACGGTCTCTCTGGGCGCACTGGGCATGGCCCTCTTTGGCGGTGACATCGCCTGGTGTGCTTGGGCGCTGGAGGGCCACGCCCAAGCCCCCGCTGGTGGTTGGGCGCTGCTGGATTACCTTCGTCAGCCTCTCGCATGGCGCTTGGGGCTGGACGTGTGGTGCATGTCCATGGCCATCGGGCTCTTCAGCGTGCCCTTGTATGCCGACATGCAGGCACGCAGCGATGGCCAGCACCGTGCGCGCATTGTGGGTGCCAACAACATCGTCAATGCGGTCGCCATGGTTCTCAGTGCGGCTTTGGCCGGCGTGCTGTCCGCAGCAGGCTTGGGCTTGGGGCAGGTCATGGGGGTGGTGGTGGCGCTGCATGTCCTGATTTGTGGCTGCATGCGCAAGGCCTGGCAAGTGGTGCCGGTTTGAAGGGCCCGGATGTTCACGGGCTCATGATAAAAAGCCTGCCATGGAACGTTTTCTGACCCCGTCGGCGCTGGCTCGGTGCCTGCCATTCGTGCTGTTCATGGCTCTGTTGGCCATCCGTGGCAACTTGCCTGTTGATGCCTCTGCGGTCGACCCGCGCTGGGTGTACGGCGTTTCAGTGCTGGTGGTCTCTGGCTCACTGGCCTGGTTCTGGCGCAAGTATGGCGAGCTGCTTCGAGCCCACTGGCTGACACTGCCCGAGTTGTTGCTCTCGGTCGGTGTGGGCGTGCTGGTTTACTACCTGTGGGTCAACATGGACACGCCATGGATGATGGTGGGCACCCCCACAGCCAGCTTCAAACCCATCGATGCCAATGGCGACCCGATGTGGGGCCTGATCGTGATCCGCTGGGTGGGCGCCGCCCTCATGGTGCCTGTGATGGAGGAGCTGTTCTGGCGCTCTTTCCTCATGCGCTGGGTTGACAACCCCGATTTTGAGAAGGTCGATGCTCGCGCTGTGACTTTCAAAGCGATGCTCATGTCCTCCTGCGTGTTCGCCATGGCGCACACCCTGTGGTTGGCAGCCATTGTGGCAGGCCTGCTCTATGCCTGGCTCTACAAGCGTACTGGCAAGCTGTGGGCGCCCATCGTAGCCCATGCTGTGACCAATGGCTTGCTTGGTTTTTGGGTGGTGATGATGGGTCAGTGGCAGTTCTGGTGAACGGCGGATCAGTCACCGCCCCATCAGCGTGACCACAGGCCCTTCAAGGCAGCGAGTGTCTCCCGTGCCTTTGCCTGAATCTGCAAACGTGCGCGTAGCCATTGTTGCCATGCGGGGCTGGCTTTGACTTGGGCCAGCACCTGCACCTTGAACGTCATCCACCGCATGTAGAGACGTTCAAACCACGCCAGCTTCATCAAGGTGGGGTGGGTGAGCATGAAGAGCCGGGCCGTGATGGCCGTGCCGCCCACTTTGGCGGCGAGGATCAAGGCCACGCCTGCCACCGTGTGCCCATGCCCCAGCCAGTACAAGGCCAGCAGCTTGATGGGCAAGAGACACAGCGCCGGTAAGGCAAACAGCGCCAGGGCGCCATAAGGGGGCAGGCGTTTGATGGTGGCTTCGATCCACCTCAGACCCGGCCAGCGGCCTACCCATGCCAAGGCCCGAGCCAAGGGCTCCCAGCCCCACTCTTCGAACAGAAGCACCAGGCCCAAGGCCCAGACCAACACGGTGCGCAACAGCCGCCATGGCCAGGGTCTGTCGTGCGGTGGGCGTGGTGGCTGGGGCTTGGGCATGGGTGCTGGTGAAGGTTTGAGCGAGCGCTCAGACCCCGCGTGCGCGGTCAGAGGCGAACTGCTGCTGGAAGGCGGCAAAGCGGCCTTCGTCCAAAGCTTCGCGCACTTCCTTCATCAGGTTGAGGTAGTAGTGCAGGTTGTGGATGGTGGTCAGCATGGGCCCCAGCATTTCGCCGCACCGATCGAGGTGGTGCAGGTAGGCGCGGCTGAAGTTGCTGCAGGTGTAGCAGCTGCAGGTCTCGTCGATGGGGCGCTCGTCTGACTTGTTGCGGGCGTTGCGCAAGCGCAGGTCACCGAAGCGGGTGAAGAGGTGGCCGTTGCGTGCGTTGCGCGTGGGCATCACGCAGTCGAACATGTCGACCCCGGTGGCCACGCCGGCGACCAGGTCTTCGGGGGTGCCCACACCCATCAGGTAGCGCGGCTTGTTGGCTGGCAGCTGGGGGGTGATGTGGTTCATCACGCGCAGCATCTCGTCTTTGGGCTCGCCCACACTGACACCGCCAATGGCGTAGCCTGGCAGGTTCATGTCGGCC
>JBEANX010000161.1:0-2841 GCA_041165245.1 Pseudomonadota bacterium | reverse complement strand
AAAGCCGTGGCGTAAGTGCCCAGCGCCACCGAGGGGTCACCCCGCTCCATGCGCGCCAAGGTGGGCTCGGTCACGCCGATGCGTTGAGCCCATGTTTTGCGCGGCTCCAGGCGGCGCTTTCTGGCAATGGCCAGGCTCTCTCCCAGCGTGCGCATGTGCGCCAGCACGGCGGGTGGCATGGTTTCAAGTGATGCAGATCGCTTCGGCATGCATAGAATTTATCATAAGCATGTAAAAGCAAACATCTATTTTGTTTTTCAAGCATCGATGGATGCAGCAAGCCCTGCCGCAATCAATGTGGCAAATCTTCTTCCCCTGGCAAGTGCCTTGCCAAGTCCATGCTGTCGTGCAGCAGCCGCAACACTTCCAAAATCTGACCCTCCGCAACCCGAAAAACCACGAAATGGCGAGCTTTGTGGCCGTTTCGGGCGGCGTGCAGGGTGCGAATGCCTGGCGCTATCTCGTCCCTCGCTTTGGCGCCTAGCAGTTCAGGCCCGTCGATCAGGGACTCAATGGCTTGCGTGAGGGTCTCAACGTAATGCTCGGCTTGAGTGGCTCCAAAATTCTCAGTTGTCCATGTTGCGATGGCAAGAAGGTCGTGTTCTGCCTGATCCGTCAGCCGAACGATCCAAGTTCGGCTCATGTCTTTGCAATGGCTTGATCGGTGATGGACTTCAAGTGCGAACGCAGAGAAGCCTGTGTCTCAAAAGTTTTGAACCGACCAGCCCCTATGTCAGCAGCCCCCAAGTTCACTGCAGCGCGCAATGCCTCAAGGCGGTATGCATCTTCAGCCTCGCGCTGCTCAACAAGGCGAAGCCCCTCGCGCAGCACTTCACTGGCATTCTGGTAGCGGCCGCTGGTGACGAGTTGCTCCACCAGCCATGCTTGATGGTCCGTCAGAACAACATTGCGGGTTGGCATGGTCTCTCCTTAAAGTGGTTGGCATAGTATGCCATTGCTTGGTTTTGCATGGCTTGGCATCAGCGCCAAAGGCCCTGAACGGCGCCCCTACAATGCCCTTGATATTTCAAATGAGAGAACAAGGGCATGACGCAGACGTGGTCAAAGTTGGGGCAGCGCGGTTTGGCGCTGGCTTGGTCGATTTCTCTTGCCTTTGCGCAACTGCCCGCTCGGGCCCAGATGGCCGATGGTGCGGGCTTGCCCACCCGGGCAGACCTGGGCGCCAACTCCGGCTTGGCCGGTGTGGCCGCCTCGGGCAGTTTGGGCCGCATGGATGGCCCGGTGCAAACGCCGTTCATTCGATCCGATGACCGTGAAGAGCTGCGCGGCGCAACCAAACCCAAAGCCCCAACACGCACCGCCCAAGAGCCAGATCTCAAGCCATTGCCCCCCAACGAGTTTCAACGCTTCATGCTTGAAACCACCGGCAAAGCATTGCCCCTGTTTGGGTATGACTTCTTCTCAGCCGTCAACCCAGACGCCTTTTCTTCGGCCAGCAACACCCCCGTGGGGTCTGACTACCGCCTGGGCCCTGGAGACGAATTGCAGATCAAAGGCTGGGGCTCGATCGACATCGATGTCAAAGCCGTGGTCAACCGTGATGGCTTCATCACCCTGCCCAAGGTGGGGGCGGTGAGCTTGGCGGGCGTTCGCTCCTCGCAGGCGGAGGCCACCCTTCGCGCCGCCGTGGGCCGCTACTACCGTGATTTCGAATTGAGCGTCACGCAAGGCCAACTGCGCGGCGTCACCATTTACGTGGTGGGCCAAGCCCGCAAGCCTGGTGCGTACCAAATGTCTGGCGCAGCCACCTTGGTGTCAGCCCTGTTTGCCAGCGGCGGCCCCAACCAGACGGGCGGCTTGCGCAAGGTGCAAGTCAAGCGCGGTGAACGTGTGGTCACCACCCTTGATCTGTATGACTTCCTGGCCAAAGGCGACCAGTCCGCCGACAGCAAACTGCAAGACGGCGACACCCTCGTCATCCCCGCGGCCCAGGGCTATGTGGCGCTCACCGGCAAGGTGGGCAACCAGGCCATTTATGAGCTGTCAGATGAGCGGGACACCATCGCCAACATGCTGGCGGTTGCCGGCGGCCTGCCTGTGGTGGCTGACCCGAAGAAGGCCTACCTGGAGCGTGTCAACCCTGCGGCAAAGCCTGCAAGAAGTGTCGAGAGCTTTGCCTTGGATGCAGCTGGCCTTCGCAAAGAGCTGCGCAATGGCGACGTGCTCAATGTGCTGCCCCTGACGGCTGAATTCGGCAACGCCATCGTGCTGCGCGGCAATGTGGATCAGCCCGTGCGCGCACCTTGGCGCGAGGGCATGAAGGTCACAGACCTGATCCCCAACAAAGCATTTCTGGTGTCGCGCGCATCGGTTCAGCGCCAAAACTCAGTCTTGTTGAGCGCCGAAGACCAGCGCAAAGCCGAAGACGGGTTCAAAGGCCCGCAAGACAAGCTAGACGAGCGAAGCACCAACAAAGAATCACGAGACACCGCAGACACCCTTGCCCAGCGCATTGGCCGCCTGGTTGACGAAGTGAACTTTGAATATGCGGTGGTTGAACGTGTGGACCCAGCCAATGTGTCCGTTCAACTGCTGCCCTTCAACCTGGGCAAAGCGCTGGAAGACGCCCGAAGCCCCGAGAACTTGGCGCTCAAACCGGGTGATGTGATCACGGTGTTCTCGGTGAACGACGTGCGCGTGCCCCAAGCCAAACGCCAAGTGTTTGTGCGCGTGGAAGGCGAAGTGCGCCGCCCCGGCATTTACCAAATGGTGCCTGGTGATGGCTTGCCAGCGCTGCTGGAAAAAGCCGGAGGCCTGACAGAAGACGCCTATGTGTTCGGTGCTGAGTTCTACCGAGAAGAGGTCAAGCGCGCACAAACC
>JBEANX010000160.1:0-4214 GCA_041165245.1 Pseudomonadota bacterium | reverse complement strand
AACGAGCTCCCAAGTGACAGAGTCACCCGACGACTTGTGCATTGCCGTTAGCGCACGAGCCCAGATCTTTTGAATGGCATTTGCGCAGTCACGGTAGTACTCCGTTGCGTCCGCTGTCGCTCCCTCCGTCAAGCAACGCCCAAGTCGAGGGAAACCAAGGTACGGCATTGGCGCGTGATGACCACTGCTTTCATCGCTGACGCCTGTCGCGAGCCAGAACGCGTATTGAGGCCACTCTTTGCAAATCGCTTCGACCATCTCAGTCGATGCCTTTGTTGCACCTCTGTTGAAGTTGCGCCACTTCTCTGCGCTGACGCCAGTCTTGTCTCCTAGGCCCTTCCAATCTGCCTTCCCCCTCGTGACCTCGTTGATCAAGATGTGTAGGCGGACATCGATTGTGTAGCGCAGCAGCGCATCGTCATCAGGTTCGAGTTGTGTGCTTGACATTTCCAGCTCCATCGCTAAGAATTACCGCCAACGGTAGAAATTACCGCACACGGTAGATCGCAAGGGTGAGCGATGTTAACTGGAATTCGGCAATCAGAGGAATCGTCAGCGGGTTCCCAAATTGGGGCTGCGTTACCGGCTAGTCCGCTCGTGTCTAGGGAACGCTGGGCTGAAATGCTGGGACTGCCTTCTGGCGTCGTCATCGCTCAATGTGAGCGCGGCATGTGGGGCGCACCTATCCGCATTGGCAAGCGTGTCTTCGTCAACGTTGAAGCCATCCGCCTGCAGTGCGCAGAGCGCGCCCAGGAGTTCGCGCTGTGAACACGTCGAAAACACCCTCCGTCGTGCTGGTGCTCTCGCTCACAGATTCGCAGGCCATGGCGCTTGCTCAGTTCGTCAAACGCGTCGGCTGGTCTGAGTTCCGCTCCAACGCTGTCGGCGATGACGAGGCCTATGTGATTCGCGACGCGTTCGATGCACTTCGCCTCGAACTCTGCGTTCATGGCTACTCGCCCAGGTGAGTGCGCTCGTTGTGAAGCAACCATACCCACATCAAGTTCGCCCTATGAGCCGCAGCACTCCAAAAGCACGAAAGACCCGCGTCTCCGTCCAGTTGGACTTTTGGCCCGAGTTGAGCCATCGAAGCATGGTCTTTTATGCGGCATGTGCCGGGCGCCGCGCGCCCGCCCGCAGCGTCAGCGAGGACGGACGCGCGGTGTCAGGCCTGGCCGCTACCAGCGGCCTCCCCGATGGTAATCACGGGGATAACCTCACCAAGGTGCGCCAATGACCCGTCCTGCTAAGGCCTCATTGGTCACTGATGGCAACACCATCAAGCTTCGTCTCGAAGCTGAGCGTCAGCATACCGGTTCAATCGTTCATGTTGACTGGCTTCGCTTCACGGTTCGCACCCGCAATGCACCGGCATTGCGTAGCGAAGTTCCCATACAGAGCGACAACATCTGGGATCAGGGCTACCGGCTTGCCCAGATTTACAAGCTCCTGAACGCGCTTCCCGACTGCGAGCGCGACGCCTGTGGTCAGGCCGCAGAGCTTGCGGATCGTGTCGCCTCACTTCTGGGGCCTGAGTTCGCACGCTCTCCCACGCTAGGCAAGGGACATGACTTCTACCGGCATCGTTGGCCGATCCTCCGCAACGATGTGGAGTGCGGCTGGGTGGGCTTCGGTGCGTCCTCTGAAAGCCCCCGACAGACTGCTCAGGCGGGCACGATCCACGTCAACCTGTTCGGTGCGGCCTGCACCTTCGCGGTCTTCGGTTGGCGGGAGAAGCTGGCTGACCTGTGCGACGAACTGTCAGCCGACATTACCCGCTGTGACCTGGCGCTTGACTTCTTCGATGGCCTCTGCGGCGGCATCGAGCGCGTTGCCCAGGACTACCAAGCCGGCCTGTGCGACGTTGGCGGGCGTCGCCTGAAGATCAGGGACATCAACTGGTTGAAGGGCCGTTCGCGCTCGGTCTACATCGGCTCGAAGGAGGCAGGCAAGGAAACCAACGTTTACGAGAAGGGCGATCAGCTCTTTGGCGAGGACGCGGAATCCAAGTGGGTGCGGTTCGAGCTGCGGTACGGCAACAAGCTGCGCGAGCTGTCCACCGACATGCTTCGCCGCCCGGCTGATTTCTTCGCTGGGGCCAGCGATTGGCACGCAAGCGTGCTCGCCGAAGCCGGGGAGTTGTCCAAACCTGAGCAGGTGGCTACAGACGGACGCCTCGCACCGATGACCGTCGAGGCAGAGGTATTCCGCAACCTCAAGTGGTCGTTCCACACCGCAGCCGCTTCGATTGCTGCTGCCTTCAAGTTCCTCGGCGATGAGGACTTCTTGCGCTTGGTCACCGATCAGAAACTGCCCGGTCGCCTTCAACGCTTCAGCCCCTCCGAACTCAAGGCAGCGTTCACCGCTGCGGTCTCCCGTCCCCAGGTCTCAGAGCCTTGCCCAGCTCTGGCGTGACCTATCCCATGTGGCAACTCTCCGAGGTAAATCACCATGCGCTTTGAGTCTGAAGTGATCGTTCACGCGGTCAAGGAATCTGCCGGTAGCTATGAAGGGCGCGAGTTCAGCTCGTGCACGTTCCACTGCGAAGTGGACTTGAAGGAAAACGGCGCAGGCCGCTCCATCGGTCGCGTCACGCGCCCCTTCAAGCTTGGCGATGCCAAAGAGTTCGACAAGTGGGCTCACCTAGGCAACTCGCTGCCCTTGAAGGCCAAGGCAGTCTTTGAGATGGCCGCTGCCAAGGAAGACTCGGCCAAGCTGACGCTGGTCGAGATTCGCCCCTTGGACAAGGTCAAGCAGGCGGCTTGAACATGAGGCTCATCGTTCAAAGCCAGTCCACCGGGCGCTTCCTGTGCCCTGGTCTTCGCGATGGTCAGCCCACATGGGTGCGCTCGTTGGCAGAAGCTGGCGGCGGCGTCGTTTCTGACCCTGAGCGGGCCTTGCAGCTTGTGCAGGATTGGGCCGACTTGGACGATGAGCCCGTGATCGTCAACCTCGATGCACTTGGCACGTCCGACGAGGAGGTGTCTCCCGGCGCTTATCTCTGCGACATGCCTGAGCACTGATTTTCGCGAGCTCGAAAAAGGGGGCGACGGCAATGGCAACCGGAACCGTTCAAACCGTTGTTGTGTGCGTCAGAGCTACGTCCGCGACCACCACACAGCAAGCCGTTTGCCCAAAGGTCGGCACACAGTTTTACGTGCCTTCCCGTGTTCAAGGCTACTTAGTTGACCCTTCTCGATCATCCCTTTTTGACCTGGCCACTGAGCCCCTTGATGTCGCATCTGTGGGGGCCGTCTGGTCAGTTGGATTTTCCTTCGTCTTGCTCTGCTTCCTCGTAGGGCGGGGCCTGGGTTCTGTTTTGAGTCTGATCCGCAAGGGTTAGCCCAAGCCGTGGCGGGCGGTTCCCGCATTTTTCTTTGAAAGGTATCCATATGAAGTTCACCAATCGTTTGCCCGTCGTTGCCGCTGCTGCCGTGGGCCTGGTTTCCGGTGCTGCCAATGCCGCCGTGGATTTGACGCCCGTGACCGGCGCGTTCACCGCTGCTGACGTGGTGACTGGCGTGATGGCCGTCGCCGCCGTGCTGGCCGTGATCTACGTGAGCATCAAGGCCGCGAAGATCGTCCTCGGCATGCTGAAGGCTGGCTGATCCACGTTCGGCGACGAGGGCAAGGCGGACGCGCTTTGCCCTTTTTTATTGAGGTGTTCAACGATGACGAATTCTCAGCTTTGGTATCTGTTCGTTTTTGCCTGGGGCATCGTGTGCGCCTGGGCCGTCGTCAAAGGCCTGGAGTGATTCGATGAGGCTGCTCAACGCTTTCGTAATCTTGCTGGCGTCCTGCGCATTGATGATTCAGTCAATGCCAGCATGGGCACAGGCACAACCCGTTGCGCAGCCTGATCGTGTCGGGCGAGCTGTCTCTGGCAGCTTGCAAACGGGCATGCAATCGCGTGGCTTTGCCATGAATGATCCTCGGTTCGGCAACACGTTAGCCAGGATCAGTCCAAGTCTCTCTGCCGTGGCCGGGACTGCTGGTGCGATCACAGTTGGCGCGGTGACGGCCCCAGGCTGGGTGTCAGCGGCACTTGCGATTGGTGTCGGGGCTGTGCTGTCGTATGCCGTAACAGTCGGCATTGATGCTTTGGTCAAGTGGCTCTTCCGCACCGACGGCAAGATTGACCAGTCGAGTGCCAGCAACCTTGCCTACGGTGCCAGCGGCTTCAATCAAGGCGACTTGGTCTGGCGATACCGGCG
>JBEANX010000159.1:0-3351 GCA_041165245.1 Pseudomonadota bacterium | reverse complement strand
TCTGCAGCGGCAATGTCTGCATTCAAGATGCCTGCTTTGAGCAGCACTTGCTTCATGAGCTGAGCAGGCGTGCGGTTGGCGACTGCGGAACCCTGTGTGGCGTCCACAGTTACGGTGCCCGCAGGCTCGGAGCCCAGACGGATGTAGGAGCCCGCAGCGTTGAGCCAGGCGCGGTATTGGCCTGCTGTGGGGGCGTTGGTCTCCATGTCGGCTTGGCTGCTGTAAGCGGCACCGGCTGTGAGCGCAGTGCCACGGTCGTACACCGCGTCCACGGACTGGATAAGGCCCTCGCTCAGCTCGAAGATGATGCGCGTGGTGTTGACGCGGGGTGGCGAAAAGTTGAGCGCCTTGCCGTACAGGATGGGGCGGCCATTGCCTTTGATGTCGGTGGCCACGCCGTCCAGGCCGTTGGGCAGGCTGTTGGTGCCACCGTAGCGCACCGACTGCAGCGGCTTGGTCAGCTCCTGCTGGCGGTCGCGCACCTTGATGCTGACTTCGGACCAGCTGAAATCGACGCTATCCATGGTGCCGGTGAGCACGGTGGACCAGGTGGGCACGGATTGGTTGCGGGCCTGCACGCCGCGCTGGATCGTGATGCCGAACCCTGCAAAACCATAGGGCAGGAAGGCGTCGAGCGCACCGTCGTTGTTGACCAGCACCACCTCGCCATAGCCTACCTTGGATGCGCCAAACGTGGCTTTGTTGTCGAAGATGGTCCGCTGGATGTTGCCTGGCTGCTTGATGCGGCCTTCATAGTAGGTATGGGCGGGGGTGTCACCCGCGCCCGTTACATAGCCCTGCGTCGAATAACGAAGCGTGACCGGTGACGAGCCGGTGTGGGCATTGATGTCGATGAGGATGATCTCGGACATGGGTGCAAGTCCGGGTTATGGCGCTGCAGCGGCCAGGCGATTGCTGCTGTCGATAGCGTCCAGGCGGGATGCCATGGTGCTGACGGCGGCATTGGATGCAGCAACCGCCGTGGCAGTGGCAGCGGCGCTGGTGGCAGCAGCGCTGGCCACGGCGCTGGACACGGCAGCGGACACACTGGATGCGACGTTGTTGACTGCAGCGACCACTGCATTGGTGCCCTCGCTCACGGCGGCTGTGGTAGTGGCAATGGCGGCAGCGGTTGCGTCGGCAGAGGTAACTGCAGCCGTGGAGGCTGCATCGGTGGCCGTTGTCAGCGCCAGGAGCTGGGGCGTGATGGTCGCCAGGTCACCGAGGCTCTTCTTCTGCTCTGTCAGATAGTCCGACAGGGTTGCGAACGTGGGGGCCACTTCCAGCAGAGCCGCGATCTGCTTCTGACCGACCGCCGTTGTGGCATCAATCGACTCGAACAGTGTGCGGAAATCCTCACGCGTTGTCAGCTTGGAGCCATCAAGGCCCACCGCTGCCAGCGCCGAGGAGATCGAGGTGGCCGACACAGCATTCTTTTCAGACGCGGTGTAGTAGAGGTCATAGTACGACTGCAAGCCCTTGATGAGCGTGTCCATGCCACCTGCTGCCGCCACCAGGCCAGAGGCTGCCTGGTACGACAGGTCGCGCAGGTTGGCCAGTGGCAGCGAGGTGAGCGTGGTGTGCAGTGCCTGGTAGGCCGAGGCGGTCTGGATGGCAGCGTTGAGCTGCTCTTGCGTCATGGCCGAGGCGGTCATGCCGTCAAAGACGCCCGCGAGGTACTTTGGCATCTCGGAGGCCTGCAGCGCGGCGAACACCGCACGCGATGCAGTCAGCTCGATGGCACCGTCTGTGATCTTGGTCTCGCCAACACTGAGGACATTTCTGCCGTTCAAGGATGCGTTGAATCCATATTTCCCGCCGTCAGAGTCATTGGTCTCAAAGCCAAGGTCGAGCGCTCCGCGCTTCAACCCGAGTGCCTGCGCCATCTTCTGGTAGGTGTTGGAGATACCACCAAGAAAGTCGTCAAACTTCTGACCACCATCGGTTACGTTGTCCCATTGCCGGACAGAGCGGCTGGTCCTGTTTCCTGATGCGTCGTAGCTTGAGTTGAGGTTTTGGCCCTTGACATAGGTGCCCTTGAATCCACCCAGCAGCCCATACACCGCAACCGCTGCCAGCGCATAGGGGCCAAGCGTTCCGATGATCTGACCAAGACCCGACGCGATGGCGGTGGAGGTGCCGGTGGCGATGGACGCCATGCCGCCTTCAATGGCCAGGCCGGTGGTTGCACCAAAGCTGGCGATGGTGCTGGAGAAGCCCGCTGCCAGGCTGGAGCCGAATGCGCTGGCCATGGTGCTGATCGTGGAGATCGTCGTCATGATGTTGGACATGCCAGATGCGCTTTTTGCAGCACCGTCCGCCGCCATGGCAGAGTTGCCGGTGAGCATGCCAAGTCCGCTGGTGATAGCGCCCATGACGGGCTGCACCGCCAGCTTGACCACCATGCTTTTGAAGGCGTTGGAGATGTAGTCGCGCAGGCTGGTGAGCATGTCTTTGCCGGAGTCAAAGCCGCGCATCAGGGCATCGGTGAGGGCCTGCTCGATCTGCTTGGATGCGTCTTCCCATGCCTTGCGGGCGTCGTCAGCGGACTTGATCTGTGCGTCGCGCACTTCTTTCTTACCCAGCACGTCGATGAGGTCTTGCTGCAGTTCGATTTGCTCGCGGATCGCGGTCAGTTCGTTGGCACGCGCCACGCTCCAGCCCTCAGCGGCAATGCGACCTTCGATGTAAGTCTGCTTGAGGCGCATGCGGGAGAGCACTTCGGACTCAATGGCCGACTTGGTCATGCCGAACTGGGCATATTCCTCCTCGGCCTTCTGCACCCTCTCCAGCAGCGTGCCGGTCTCTTTGATCAACGCGGCCTGGCTGTCTTGCACACCCTTGGTGTATCCAGCCTGCGCGTCTGCTGTGAGCTTGAGCATGGCGTTGCCATCGGCCAGCAGCAGCGTCTTTTGTGCGATGACCTTGCCTGCCTCGGAGTCGGCTGATACACCGGCCTTGACCAGCTCCTTGTAGACCAGCTTCTGGTTGGCCGACATGCCAAGCATCTTGATTTCGTCGTCAAGGGCTTTGATGACGTCGGCGATCTTTTGCGCCTGTTTGTTGATGGCGTCGGTCTGCTCTTTGGTGGAGCCAGTGAAGTCTTTTTTGCCGTCGCTGGTGGCCTTGGTGGCACGCTTGAGTACGTCCTGCGCAATGGCCTCATCAGCCATGTCGCCGGTTATGGCACGCACCGCATCGACGTTTTTGTCGTATTGGTCTTTGAGCTTTGCCTGCTCAGCGGCGAAGGTGGTGGTGCTGCCGGTGGCCGAACGCAAGCTGGCGGCAAAGTCCTTGATGCCGTCTGCAGCTTTGCCAGCACCCACCAAGGACATGCCCTTGGCGATGATC
>JBEANX010000158.1:0-3656 GCA_041165245.1 Pseudomonadota bacterium | reverse complement strand
TGGATCTCCGCAAAGCGCTCTCGGGCTTCGCCTTGCAATTCAGCGCCACCCAGCACGAAGCCGCGCAAAGCATTTTCCAGGGCTCGGGCGCGAGCGGGCGGCAGGTTGCGGCCTTGGTCAGACTGCGCCAGGGCCTTGTACTTGGCGTACAAGCGCTCATCGGCGCCCAGGCGCGTGTAGAACTCGGTCAGGCGGGGCAGGTTCTCGTTGTAAACAGCCCGCAGCTCAGGCGTGTCGGCCACGCTGTTGAGGTGCCCCACGGCGCCCCAAGCCCGCCCCAGGTTCTCGGTGGCCACGTCCAGCAGCAGCGAGAGCGTGTCGTAGTCGGGGGGCACATCGGGCCCCACCACCTTTTCCAGCGCCTCTTCGGCCTGCTTGAGCAGGACGTCCATGGCCGGCGTGACATGTTCAGGCTTGATCTGGTCGAACAGAGGCAAGCCAGCGGTTTCGAGCAAGGGGTTCGTGTTCATGTCAGCCAGTTTGGGGCAAAGTGGGGCGCTTCAATGGGGGAAATGGGCGGAAAGCGACGTTGCCAGTGAGGATTTGCAAGCTGCAACACTTCAGGCAAAACGTCGCTCCAACCCTTCGCGACTTCAAGCGCCAGCCGCCCGCTCAGCCGCTTCCATCGTGTTGACCAGAAGCATCGTGATGGTCATGGGGCCCACGCCACCGGGCACGGGGGTGATATGGCTGGCCACGGCTTTGAGGCCGTCAAAGTCGACGTCGCCACACAGCTTGCCTTCGTCGTTGCGGTTCATGCCCACGTCAATCACCACGGCGCCAGGTTTGACCATGTCAGCGGTCAGCACATTGCGCTTGCCCACCGCGGCCACCACGATGTCAGCCTGACGGGTCATGGCGGCCAGGTCAGCCGTGCCTGAGTGGGTGACGGTGACAGTAGCATTGGCCCCCAGCAGCATCATGGCCATCGGTTTGCCCACGATGTTGGAGCGGCCGATCACCACGGCATGCTTGCCGCGCAAATCTTTCATGCCGATGGATTCGAGCATCTTCATGCAGCCATAGGGCGTGCAGGCCTTGAAGCCCACCTCACCGACCATGAGGGCGCCAGCGCTGGCCACGTGGAAGCCGTCCACGTCCTTCAGGGGCGAGATGGCTTCGATGACTTTGTGATCGTCGATGTGCTTGGGCAAGGGCAGCTGCACCAAGATCCCGTGAATGCTGGGGTCATTGTTGAGCGCATCGACCCGGGCCAGCAATTCGGCCTCGGTCATGGAGGCGTCGTACTTTTCCAGCACCGAATGCAGGCCGGCGTCTTCGCAAGCCTTGACCTTGTTGCGCACATAAACCTGGCTGGCAGGGTTGTCGCCCACCAGCACCACGGCCAGGCCGGGCTTGAGGCCCTTGGCTGTCAAAGCGGCGGCGCGCAGGGCAACTTCGCCACGCAATTGTTTGGACAGGGCGTTGCCGTCGATGAGTTGTGCGGTCATGGGGTTCGGCTCTCTATGCGAAATCTGGGGATCTAGGAATCTGAGAATGGAAAAAGGCCGCGATCAAGCGGCCTTTGAGGGTGCGGCGCCAACGGTGCGCCTGGGCTCAAGCCTTGGCAGCAGGGGCGCCGGGTTGGGCGCTGGCACCCAGAGCGATCTTGAGCAGGTCGGCCACGGTGTTGGCGTTGAGCTTTTCCATCACGTTGGCGCGATGGGCTTCCACCGTCTTGATGGAAATGCCCAGGTCGTCGGCGATCTGCTTGTTCAAGCGGCCAGCGACGATGCGCTCCAGCACTTGGGCTTCACGGGTGGTCAGGCGCGAGAGCAGGGCGTCGCGGCTGGCGGCTTCTTGCGACTGCGAGAAGGCCACGCGGGCCTCTTCCAGCATGCGCTCGACCAAGGAGACCAAAGCGTCTTCCTTGAAGGGCTTTTCGATGAAGTCCATCGCGCCTTTTTTCATGGTGTTCACGGCCATGGGCACGTCGCCGTGGCCGGTGATGAACACGATGGGCAGCGGCGACTTGCGGTCCAGCAGTTTGTCCTGCAGTTCCAGGCCACTCATGCCGTCCATGCGGATGTCGGTGATCAGGCAAGCCACTTCGCGCGGGTCGAAGCGGGCCAGGAACGACTCTGCCGAGTCAAAGCAGCGCACGCGGTAGTCTTTGCCTTCGAGGAGCCATTGCAGCGAATCGCGCACGGCTTCGTCGTCGTCGACCACGTAGACGGTGCCTTTCTTGGGGATCAGACTCATGGGTTTGTGCAGATCTATCGTTGGTTGTGGGAAGCCTGGCGCATCAAAAGTTTGACACTCAGGCGGCGGAACCTTCAGGCTCGCTGGGCTCAACCGGCAGGGTGAACGTGAAACGACACCCCATCACCGTCGAGCCATTGTAGATGTTCTCGGCCCGAATGCGACCGTGGTGTGACTCCACAATGGACCGACAGAGGCTCAGGCCTATCCCTAGGCCGTCGGCCTTGGTCGAGCTGAAGGCCTCGAACAAGCGGCTCAAGTGTTCCTCTTTCATGCCTGGGCCGCCGTCGTTCACCTGAAATTCGATGACCTGGCCTTGGTCATCCGTGCTTTTCTGCACGACACGCAACTCCACGACCCGGCGCGACTGTGGGGTTTCTGCCATGTCGATGGCTTCGGCCGCGTTCTTGAGCAGGTTCAGCAGCACCTGTTCGATCAGGATGGGGTCGGCATTGATGTTGGGCAGCCGCTGGCTGATGACGGCGTTGAGCGTCACGCGGCGGCGCTTCATCTCAAAACCGGCCAGCTCGAGCACGGCATCGGTGATGTCGCGCACACGCGTGACCTGTTGCTGCGGTTCGCTGCGCTTGACGAACTGGCGGATGCGGTGGATCACCTGGCCGGCGCGTTGGGCTTGGCGTGAGGTTTTCTCCAGCGCTTCGATCAAGCCATCTTTTTCGATGGCGTCGTTGCGGATGCGGCTGATCATGCCGCTGCAGTAATTGGAGATGGCGGCCAGCGGCTGGTTCAACTCGTGGGCCACGGTGGAGGCCATCTCGCCCATGGTGATCAGGCGGCTGGTGAACTGGGCCTTTTCAGCCTGGCGTGCGGTGGCCTCATCGCTGAGTTTGCGCTCGGTGATGTCGGTGGCAATCAGCATTTGCGCCAGCCGGCCGTCCGTCCACTGAATGTAGCGAGCGCGCACGTCGAACCAGCGCTGAACGCTTTCCACGAACACTTCGCGGGCATCGCCACCGGCCTCGGTGAGGTGCTGGGTGGGCAGGCCGCCGAAGTTGTCGGTCGACTCGTCCGATTCGGGGCCCAGGTTGCCCTCGCTCACGTCCACCCCCGTCAGGCTCATGTGAGCGTCGAAGCTGCCGCCAAACCACAGCCGATAGCTCCGGTTGGCAAACAGCAGCTCGTTTTGCTGCACCGAGGCCACGGACACGGCGGCGTCCAGGCCCTCCAGCACGGTGGTGAAACGCTCATGCGCGGCGCTGAGTTGGTCGCGCACGCGCTTGGCTTCGGTGATGTTGGTCACCGAGGTCATCCAGCCGGTCTGGTCGCCCTGAGCGTCGATCAGGGGTGACACATACATGCGGGCGTCAAACGTGGAGCCATCGCGGCGCTGAACCAGCACTTCCAGGCCACCCGTGGGGCTGCGGCCCAGCAGCTCTTGCTGGAACATGCGGTTGAACTCGTCGATGCGGTCTTTGGGCCAGTAAGGGTAGGGC
>JBEANX010000157.1:0-4099 GCA_041165245.1 Pseudomonadota bacterium | reverse complement strand
TGATGGACACCGACTCGCGGGTCACGGCGTGGATCACATTGGCGGCGTTGGGGGTGTCAGCGTGGAGCTTCATGGGGGTTGTGCAGGGCGGCACCCTGTGGCGTCGTGTGGTTAAATTCTAGTCTTTCCCTTCTTTTCCCCTACCCGGAGAGCGCTTTGAAGCCGATCGCCAAGTCCAGCAAACTCGCCAGCGTCTGTTATGACATCCGTGGGCCTGTGCTGGAAAAGGCGCGGCAGATGGAAGAAGACGGGCACAAGATCATCAAGCTGAACATCGGCAACCTGGCCGTGTTCGGCATCGAGCCGCCCGACGAGATCGTGCAGGACATGATCCGCAACCTCTCGGGCGCAGCGGGCTACACCGACAGCAAGGGCTTGTTTGCGCCTCGCAAGGCGGTGGTGCATTACTGCCAGGAAAAGGGTGTGAAGGGCGTCACGGTTGATGACGTCTATTTGGGCAACGGCGCGTCTGAGCTGATCGTGATGTCGCTCAACGCCTTGTTGAATGAGGGCGACGAGGTGCTGCTGCCCGCGCCTGATTACCCGCTTTACACCGCCGCGGTGGCGCTCTCGGGCGGCCGCCCCGTGCACTACATCTGCGACGAGCAGCAGGAGTGGTACCCCGACATCGCCGACATTCGCGCCAAGATCACGCCGCGCACCAAAGCGATTGTGGTCATCAACCCGAACAACCCCACCGGCGCGCTCTACCCCGAGAGCCTGCTGCTGGAGATCATTCAGGTGGCGCGCGAGCACCAGCTCATCGTGTTGGCCGACGAGATCTACGACAAGACCTTGTACGACGGCAACACGCACACTTCCATGTCCTCGCTGGCCGAAGACGTGCTGTTCCTGACCTTCAACGGCCTGTCCAAGAACTACCGCTCCTGCGGCTACCGTGCCGGCTGGATGGTGGTGTCCGGCGAGAAACGCCACGCCCGCGACTACATCGAAGGCCTGAACATGCTGGCCTCCATGCGCCTGTGCGCCAATACGCCGGGCCAGCTGGCCATTCAGACGGCGCTGGGTGGTTATCAGAGCATCAAGGACCTGGTGGCGCCCACGGGCCGCCTGTGCAAGCAGCGCGACCTGGCCTATGAGCTGCTCAACCAGATCCCTGGCGTGAGCGTGGTCAAGCCCAAGGGTGCGCTGTACATGTTCCCCAAGCTCGACCCCAAGATGTACCCCATCGCCGACGACCAGCAATTTGCCTACGAGCTGCTGGCCGAAGAGAAGGTGCTGATCGTGCAGGGCACGGGCTTCAACTGGACGCACCCGGATCACTTCCGCCTGGTCTTTTTGCCCAACACCGATGACCTGGCCGACGCCATTGGCCGCATCGCCCGCTTCCTGGACGGCTACCGCAAGCGCCACGCCTGATTTCGCACGGTCGACCCCTGTTGCACCAGGGAGTTGGCCTTCACAAAAAATACCCTTGACCCCCTGCGCTGCCTACAAGGCGGCGGCTTGAAGAGAACGAACATGAGCCAGAACACCCTCAAACCCGTCAAAGTTGGCCTGATGGGCATCGGCACCGTTGGCGGTGGCACCTTCACCGTGCTGCAGCGCAACCAGGAAGAGATCCGCCGCCGTGCGGGCCGTGGCATCGAGATCGCCATGGTGGCTGACCTGAACACCGAGCTGGCCAAGTCTGTGGTGGGTGATTCGGCTCAGATCGTGTCGGACGCTCGCCAGATCATCGCCAACCCCGAGATCGACGTGGTGGTGGAACTCATCGGTGGTTACGGTGTGGCCAAGGCCCTGGTGCTCGAGGCCATTGCGGCTGGCAAGCACGTGGTCACGGCCAACAAGGCCTTGCTGGCTGTGCATGGCACCGAGATCTTTGCAGCTGCACGAGCCAAGGGCGTGATCGTGGCGTTTGAAGCAGCCGTGGCCGGTGGCATCCCCATCATCAAGGCCCTGCGCGAAGGCCTGACCGCCAACCAGATCCAGTGGGTGGCCGGCATCATCAACGGCACCACCAACTTCATCTTGTCGGAGATGCGTGACAAGGGCCTGGACTTCGACGTGGTGCTCAAGGAAGCGCAACGCCTGGGTTACGCCGAAGCCGATCCCACCTTCGACATCGAAGGCGTGGACGCCGCCCACAAGGCCACGCTGCTCAGCGCCATTGCCTTTGGCATCCCGGTGCAGTTCGACAAGGCCCACGTGGAAGGCATCACGAAGCTGTCGGCCACCGACATCAAATACGCCGAGCAGTTGGGCTACCGCATCAAGCTGTTGGGCATCGCCCGCCGCCGCGCCAATGGCATCGAGCTGCGCACCCACCCCACGCTGGTGCCCAACAAGCGCCTGATCGCCAATGTGGAAGGCGCCATGAACGCCGTGCTGGTGCAAGGCGATGCCGTGGGCACGACCATGTACTACGGCAAGGGTGCTGGCGCCGAGCCCACCGCATCGGCCGTGGTGGCTGACCTGGTGGACATTGCCCGCCTGCTGGACGCCGCCCCCGAGGCGCGTGTGCCTTACCTGGCCTTCCAGCCCGATTCGATGTCGGCCCTGCCCATCTTGTCGATCGACGAGGTCATCACCTCCTTCTACCTGCGCTTGCGCGTGGCCGACGAGGCTGGCGTGCTGGCCAAGATCACCGGCATCCTGGCCGAGCAAGGCATCAGCATCGATGCCGTGATCCAGCGTGAAGCCGACCAGGTGAGCGAAGGCAACCAGACCGACCTGATCATCCTGACGCACGAGACCACCGAAGGCAGCATGAACAAGGCCCTGGTCACCATGCAGGCCTTGCCTAGCGTGCTGGCGCCCATCATGCGTTTGCGCAAGGAAGAACTTGCCTGATCCTCAGGTGGAATGCACATGAAATACATCAGCACTCGCGGCGACACAACCGAACGCGGCTTCTCCGAAATCCTGCTGGAAGGCCTGGCCCCTGATGGTGGCCTGTACCTGCCCACGTCCTACCCCAAGGTCGATGACGCCACGCTGACCCAATGGCGCGGCCTGAGCTATGCCGAGCTGGCGTTTGAGATCCTGTCGCTCTACATCGACGACATCCCCAAGGCCGACCTCAAGGCACTCACGGCCAAGACCTACACCAAGGCCGTGTACGGCTTTGACGAGATCACGCCGCTCAAGCACATCGAGCCAGGCCTGTGCCTGCAAGCCCTGTCCAATGGCCCCACGCTGGCCTTCAAGGACATGGCCATGCAGTTGCTGGGCAACTTGTTCGAGTACGAACTGGGCCGCCGCGGCGAGTCTTTGAACATTTTGGGCGCCACCTCGGGCGACACCGGCAGTGCGGCCGAATACGCCATGCGTGGCAAGAAGGGCGTGCGCGTTTTCATGCTCAGCCCGCACGGCCGCATGAGCGCTTTCCAGCAGGCCCAGATGTTCAGCCTGCAGGACCCCAACATCCACAACATCGCTGTGGAAGGCGTGTTCGACGACTGCCAGGACATCGTCAAGGCCGTCTCGAACGACCTGGACTTCAAGCGCAAGTACAAGATCGGCACGGTCAACTCCATCAACTGGGCCCGCTTGCTGGCGCAGACGGTGTACTACTTTGCCGGTTACTTCTACGCCACCAAGACCAATGCCGAGAGGGTGTCCTTCACCGTGCCATCGGGCAACTTTGGCAATGTGTGCGCTGGCCATGTGGCCCGCATGATGGGCTTGCCGGTGGATGAGTTGATCGTGGCCACCAACGAGAACAACGTGCTCGACGAGTTCTTCCGCACCGGCACCTACCGGGTGCGTGGCTCGGCCGAGACGTATGAGACTTCATCGCCCTCGATGGACATCTCCAAGGCCTCGAACTTCGAGCGCTTCGTGTTTGACTTGCTGGGCCGCGATGGCGCTGCCTGCAAGGCCTTGTTCAAAGACGCGGTTGAAAAAGAAGGCGGCTTCACGCTGCCCGCCGATACCTTCGCCAAGGTCAAGGGCTATGGCTTTGCCTCGGGCACCAGCAACCACACCAACCGCCTGGCAACCATTCGCGATGCTTTCGAAGCAGACGGCACACTGATCGACACCCACACGGCCGATGGCCTGAAGGTGGCGCGCGAGCACGTCAAGCCTGGAGCGACCATGATCGTTCTGGAAACGGCTTTGCCTTGCAAGTTTG
>JBEANX010000156.1:0-2840 GCA_041165245.1 Pseudomonadota bacterium | reverse complement strand
ACAGGCGGGTCAGCAGTGTTTGTTTGGCGGCTTCTTCGAGTGAGCAGTAGTCGGGCTCAACCCCGGCGTGTGCCAACAGTTCTGCGATGACGAGTTCGTGCTGGTCAGAGCTTTGGCGAAGGTCCAGCGTGGCCAGGTGAAAGCCAAACACCTGCACGGCGCGCATGAGGGGCTTGAGGCACAGGTCAGCCAGGGCCCCGGCGTGGTGCTGGCGCAAGGACGCATCGATCACTTGCAGGTCGGCCAGGAAGTCTTCGGCCTGTGCGTAGGGGGCCTCTGGGGCCACGGCTTGGCGCAGGGCATGCGTGCCGGTGAGCGCCTCCAGCGTGGCGGCCAAGCGCGCATAAACGCCCGTGAGGGCACGGCGGTAGGGCTCGTCGGCGCGGTGGGGGTTTTGGTCGGGCGAGCGGTCGGTGAGCGCTTGCATGGCTGGCGTCACGCCCACGAGGCGGCCTGACATCGACAGCTCGGCGCCCAGTCGGTGCACCTCGCCCAGGTAGTGGCGCAGGGCCACTTCGGCCTGGCGCGAGAGGGCCAGCTTGAGCGTGTCGGCGGTGACAAAGGGGTTGCCGTCGCGGTCGCCGCCGATCCAGTGGCCCATGCGCAAGAAGGGGGCGATGTGCTGGCCGGGCAGTGCCGCTTCCAGTTGCGCATAGAGCTTGGGGATCTCACGCAAGAAGGTGGCCGGGTAGTAGCTCAGCACGTTCTCGATCTCGTCGGCCACGGTGAGCTTGGAAAAGCGCAGCATGCGCGTTTGCCACAGCTGGGTGATGCGGGCGCGCAGGGCCTGGTTGAGCTCAGGCTGAGCCTCAGGCAGCGCTTCGCGGCGGCGGCCGATGAGCTCGCTGATGCTGCGCTCGGTGTCGAGGATGGACTTGCGTTGCACCTCGGTGGGGTGGGCCGTGAGCACGGGCGAGAGGTAGGCCGTCTCCAGCATGGCGGCGATGTCGGGCGCGTGCAGGCCTTGGCTGTTCAGGCGCTCGAAGCTGGCCTTGAGCGTGCCGGGTGCATCTGCCTTGGCGCTGCGGGTTTGGCGCACCTGGTGCTGGTCTTCAGCCAGGTTGGCCAGGTGCGAGAAATAGCTGAAGGCACGGATCACCGAGATGGCACGCTCGGCACTCAGGCCCTTGAGCAGCTTGTCGAGTTGCTTGCCCGCGTCGGCATCCTGGCGGCTGCGGTAAGCCACGGCCAGCTTGCGCACGCCTTCGATCTGGTCGAAGACTTCGCGGCCTTCTTGCTCCAGGATGACTTCACCGAGGATGCGGCCCAGGTAGCGGATGTCCGACAGCAAGGGCTCGTTGCGTGTGGCCGATGCACTGGCTTGCTTGGCTGCGGCCTTGGGTGCTGCTGCAGCTTTGGGCTTGGTCTCTGCAATGGTGGACACGCGGGTTGATGTCTTCTTTGCGGCTGGGGTGGCTGCTTGTTTGGCTTCGCTGGAGGTGGCCTTGCGGGCTGCTGACAGGGCTGTTTTCATGGGTGGGCAACAAGCGATGTGTGAGGTTGAGCTGGCACTTCAAGCGCCGTGCAAGAAGCGTGCGCTGCCTGGGGGCTGGCCTGGGCCTGGCGGATGGTTTGCAGCGAGGCGAGTGTGGACGCATCGACATCATGCGCCGAGGGCAGATGCTCGCCCGGCGTGAGCGGCACCATCAGGGCCGAGGCCATCTGCTTGCCCAGCTCCACGCCCCATTGGTCATACGCATGGGTGTTCCAGATGGCCGCTTGGCAGAACACCTTGTGCTCGTACAAGGCCACCAGGGCGCCCAGGCTGTGCGGGTTCAAGGTGTCCAGCCACAGGAGGTTGCTGGGCACATTGCCATCGAAGGTGCGGTGAGGGCTCAGGCGCCAGGCTTGCGCTTCGCTCAGGCCGGCCAGGCGCAAAGAGGCGTGTGTGCTGGCAGCATCGCGGCCCAGGGCCAGTGCCTGGGCTTGCGCCAATGCGTTGGCCTGGGTGAAGCGCAGGTGCTCAGCCGCGTGGGGCAGAGGTGTGGTGTCACGCAGGGCGCCGATGAAGTCGACCGCGATGTCGTGTTTGCCCTGGTGCAGCAACTGGTAGTAGGCGTGCTGGCCGTCGATGCCCAGGCCGCCCCAGACGATGGGGCCGGTCTCGACCGTCACGGGCGTGCCGTCGGTGTGCGTGCGCTTGCCGTTGGACTCCATGTCCATCTGCTGGACGTAGGCGCTCAAGTGAGCCAGACGCGCCACATAGCTGGTGATGAGCTGCGTGGGCGCCTTGAGGAAATTGCGGTTCCAGATGCCCAGCACGGCCAGGAGAACCGGCAGGTTCTGCGCCAAAGGGGCATGCAGGAAGTGCTGGTCCATGGCGTGGGCGCCGGCCAGGAATTGCTCAAAGCCTTCAGCCCCAATGGCGATGGCCAGGGGCAAGCCAATGGTGGACCACAGCGAGTAGCGGCCACCCACCCAATCCCAGAACAGCAAGGTTTGATCGGGCGCGTAGCCACGGGCCAGGGCTTGTTCAGGCTGCGAGGTGATGGCGACGAAGTGCGCGCCGGCTTGTGCTTCAGGGCAGCCTGCATCCATCAGCCAACGCCGGGCGCTGGTGGCATTGAGCAAGGTCTCTTGCGTGGTGAAGGTCTTGGACGAGACGATGAAGAGCGTGCGTGCAGGCTGCAGCTTCACCAAGGTGTCGTGCAGGGCACTTGGGTCAGGGTTGGAGACAAAGTGCAGGCGCACGGGGCCGCCACCGGCTTCGAGCAAAGCCTGAACGGCCATGCGTGGGCCCAGGTCGGAGCCGCCAATGCCTAGCGTGACCACATCGGTGATGGATTGGCCATCAAAGCCTTGGGCTGCGTTACTGCGAATGCGCTCGGCCAGGTCCAGCA
>JBEANX010000155.1:0-7645 GCA_041165245.1 Pseudomonadota bacterium | reverse complement strand
TTCACCCGTGCGGCTGAGCTCATGGGGGCGCCCAAAGCCAGCGTCTCCAACCTGGTGCAGGAACTGGAAGCCCAGCTGGGCGTGCGCCTGCTCAATCGCACCACCCGCAAAGTGGCTGTGACGGCCGACGGCGCGGCCTATTACGAGCGCTGCATCCGTTTGATCGATGACATGCGCGAAGCCGACGAGGCCGTGTCCTCCCGCCAGGGCAACCCCACCGGCCGCTTGCGCGTGGACGTGGCCACCAGCCTGGGCAGTCTGCTCATGTATGCCGGCTTGAACGATTTCATGACCCGATACCCTGAGATCAAGCTGGAGATCGGATGCAGCGACCGCCTGATCAACCTGGTCAGCGAGGCGGTGGACTGCGTGATCCGCATCGGTGAGGCCAGTGACCCAGGCGTGGTGGCCAGGCGCGTGGGCTCGATGCGCTTGCTCACCTTCGCTTCGGTGGACTATGCCCAGACGCACGGCCTGCCGCAGCACCCGTCCGAGTTGATGCAGCACCGCTGGGTGGGTTACTTCCCAGCCCAAATGCCGGGCCAAATCTACCCTGCGAGCTTCAGCCGCGATGGCGAGCACCTGGAGCTGACACCGCCGTGCATGCTGGCCCTGAACGACTCCAATGTCTATGAAGACGCCTTGCATGCAGGCCTTGGCATTGGTTGCCTGCCCAGCTATGTCATGTGTTGCGAAGAAAAGGCCAAGGGGCTGGTGGAAGTGCTGCCCGATTGGGCGCCCGAGCCCATCCCCATCTATGTGATGTACCCCTCCAACCGGCACCTGTCCACGCGGGTGCAGGCGTTTGTCGATTGGGTGGCCGAGTTGTTCGAGAGCTTTCCCAGCTTGCGCAGGGCTTGAGGCGCAGCCTTGGCGCTCAAATCAGCACATCGCCCTTGATGTTGCTGATGCGGGTGGGGGCGTTTCGAACCACCGGCGGCGGCGCTGGGGTCAACTGCAAGGCCTCAGCGGGGGGCAGGCGCAACATCTGGGTCATTTGATCAGGTGAGCAGTCCAGCCAAGCGTCCAACTCTGCCGGGTTCAGCATGGCCACCATGCGGGCGTCCTCACCGGGGCGCTGCAGATGGGCAGCCAGGGGGTGATCACTGGCATCGACCGTCAACAAGGTGAAGGTCATCACAGCAGCGCCGCTGGGAGACCACCCTCGTGACCACAGGCCAGCCAATAGCATGGGCTCGCCGTCCCGCCTGGAGAGTTGCCACCGACCGCCGCGCTCCTGGCTCTCAAGCACAGGCTCGTAGATGCATTCGGCGGGAACAGCGCACCGCTGCCCCTTGGCCCAAGCCTCCCGGAAGTTGGGCTTGTCCATGGCCGTTTCACTGCGCGCGTTGTAGGTGCGCCGCGCCAGGGTCGGGTCACGCGCCCAATGGGGCAGCAGGCCAAAGGAGGCCAGCAAACCTTGCCTTTGCGAGGGCTGATCGGGCACTCGCCGAATGATGGGCGCCAAATCCTGGGGGTTGACCTCTTCAGGCCAGGACTCGGCGTCTTCCAGCGTGATCCCGAAATGCTGAAGCAATCGGGCTTTGTCGTTCACAGGGCGGAAGTGGGCTGACATGCCCCCAAAGTAGCACGGATTGGGCCAAGTGCCTTGGCGCTGCCGTGGTCTGAACGGCACATCCAGCGAGCGCAGTTGTCCACCGTTCCTGTGGATAACCCTGTTTGAAAGTGAGGTGAAACTCGCGTTTCCCCTATGAGGCGGGTTGGGTTGCTGCGAAATCAGGCACGGCTTGGTGTGAGAATCCCAGCCACCCTTGTCAAACCACGATCCATGAACAACGTTCAATTGTCATTTGCTGAAGGCATCAAGATCCAGGTGCCCGATTCGCTTCACCTGATCACGCCCTACGTTTTGCTGGAGCAGCAAGATTGGTTTGAGGATGAGATCAGTTTTGTGCGCCGGGTGCTGTCAGCAGGTGGTAAGGCCATCGACATCGGTGCCAATTTTGGTGTCTACACCCTGAGCATGGCCCAGTGCGTGGGCCCGAAGGGCTCGGTGTGGGCCTACGAGCCGGCCAGCTCCACCGCCGACGCCTTGTCGGCCAGTGTGGCGCTCAACGGGTTTTCTCAGGTCTCCGTGGAGCGCTGCGCAGTCTCCAGCGCGCCGGGTAAGGCCCAGTTGCAGCTGCAGGACAACGCGGAACTGAACGCCTTGGTGCGCGATGCGACCTCGGTGGGGCGAACCGAAACAGTGCCCTTGGTGACGCTGGATGATGAAATGAAACGCCACGACTGGGCGGGATTGGACTTCATCAAGATCGATGCCGAAGGCGAAGAGCTCGGCATCATCCAGGGAGCTCACCGCTTCCTGGCCGAGCTCTCCCCTTTGGTGCAGTTCGAGATCCGAGATGACACCACTGTGAAGCTGGATGTGGTGGCTGCGTTCATGGCCTTGGGGTACGAGCCCTACCGACTGGTGCCGGGTCTTCAAGTGCTGGTGCCATTTGATCCTGCCGCTGATCATGACCCTTTCCTTTTGAACCTGTTCGCCTGCAAGCCCGATCGTGCCGACAGGCTGGCCGAGCGTGCGCATCTGATCCGACGCGTGGAGGCCCCCACAGAGCCCCTGGCCCGACACCAGTGGGCCGCTTCCTTGGCGCCCTTGCCGTACGCTGCCGCGTTCGGGGCCCTGTGGGCGGAGGGCGCGCCCGATGCGGCTGTGGTTCGGGCCTTGGCATGGCACGCCATGAGTGGTGACGCAACGCTGAGCGTGGCCCAGCGACATGGTGCGCTGATGGCTGCATTGGCTGCCTGGCGGGAGCTGGTGGCTCAGTCGCCTGTGGGCATGCGGCGTGCCAGCCTAGCTCGCGTCGCCAACGAGGCCGGTGCTCGGAGTGCTGCTGCACAGGCTCTGACAGGTTTGGTGGATCACATCTTATCCACGCAAGAGTTGAACGTGAGTGAGCCATTTCTGGCGCCTTCGGTGCGTTTTGCCAGCTTGTCGGCCGCAAGCGCTCCAAGCCAGTGGGTACTGGGTGGTTTGCTGGAAGCCCTGGAGCAAAGCTCAGCGTTTTCTTCGTTCTACACGGGGCAGGGCGCCCTCCAGCGCTTGAAGCTGATCCAGCAGATGGGCTTTGCCAGTGAGCAGATGCTTCGACGTTTGCAATTGATCCAAGCGCGTTTTCCTTGAATCCGGTTATACTCGCGGGCTAGCCTGAGCTGCTGTTTCCGGTGGCTTGGCTTTTCGCACGGCCCTGGTAGGTTTCACTGGGCGCCGCAAGTTCAACGCAGAAACCATGGCGCCAGGCTTTTTGCCTTCAAGCGCAGTGGCCTGCACATGTTTTGGAAACACACATGTCCGTCGCAGACATCAAAACCGCAGAAATCGTCAAGGGCAATGCCCGCTCGGCCAACGACACTGGCTCTCCTGAAGTGCAAGTGGCCCTGCTGACCGCTCGCATCAACGAGCTGACCCCCCACTTCAAGACCCACAAGAAGGACCACCACGGTCGTCGCGGTCTGCTGCGCATGGTCAGCCGTCGTCGCAAGCTGCTGGACTACCTCAAGTCCCGCGATGCCGACCGTTACGTTGCACTGATCCAGAAGCTGGGCCTGCGCAAGTAATCACCGCATGACATCAAAAAGCCTGTCTGGTCCCCTCCAGCACAGGCTTTTTGTTTTTCAAACCGACACTCCTTAGAGCGACCGCTGTGTCATTCCAATGGCGCTGAAACACCTCAGCACCCCTGGAATGGCATCGCGACAGAGTGACGGCAAACCTCCAGGGTGCATGTGCACCCGATCCACAAAACCGGAGAACTCATCCATGACCATGTTCAACAAAGTCACCAAGACCTTCCAATGGGGCAAGCACACCGTCACGATGGAGACGGGTGAAATCGCACGTCAAGCCTCGGGCGCCGTGCTGGTCGACATCGAAGGCACCGTCGTGCTGGCCACCGTGGTGTGCGCCAAGGTTGCCAAGGCCGGCCAGGACTTCTTCCCCCTGACCGTTGACTACATTGAGAAAACCTACGCCGCCGGTAAGATCCCTGGCAGCTTCTTCAAGCGCGAAGCCAAACCTTCTGAGCACGAAACGCTGACCTCGCGTCTGATCGACCGCCCCATCCGCCCCTTGTTCCCAGAAGGCTTCTACAACGAAGTGCAGCTGGTCATCCATGTGGTGTCGCTGAACACGGACGTCTCGGCCGACATCGCCGCCATGATCGCCTCCAGCGCTGCGCTGTCGATCTCCGGCATCCCTTTCAGCGGCCCCATCGGCGCTGCTCGCGTGGGCTACATCAACGGCGAATACGTGCTGAACCCCAGCATCGCCGACCTGGTTGATTCCAAGATGGACCTGATCGTTGCCGGCACCGAAACCGCCGTGCTGATGGTCGAATCCGAAGCCGACCAACTGTCGGAAGAAGTCATGCTGGGCGGTGTCGTGTTCGGTCACGAACAAGGCAACATCGCCATCAACGCCATCCACGAACTGGTTCGTGACGCTGGCAAGCCCGCCTGGGATTGGCAGCCTCCTGCCAAGGACGAAGCCTTCATTGGCAAGGTCAATGGCCTGGCCGAAGAAAAGCTGCGCGCCGCCTACCAAATTCGCTCCAAGCAAGCCCGCACGCAAGCTTGCCGCGCTGCCTATGCTGAAGTGAAGGCTGCCCTGTCTGCAGAAGGCATTGCCTTTGACGGCGTCAAGGTCGAAGGCCTGCTGTTCGACATCGAAGCCAAGATCGTGCGTGACCAGATCCTAGCCGGCGAGCCCCGCATCGACGGCCGCGACACCCGCACCGTGCGCCCCATCGAAATCCGCACCGGCGTGCTGCCGCGTGTCCACGGCTCGGCCCTGTTCACCCGTGGTGAAACCCAGGCCCTGGTTGTGGCCACCCTCGGTACCGAACAAGACGCCCAGCGCATCGACGCCCTGACCGGCGACTACCGCGACACCTTCTTGTTCCACTACAACATGCCTCCGTTCGCCACTGGCGAAACCGGTCGCGTGGGCACGCCCAAGCGCCGCGAAATCGGCCACGGCCGCCTGGCCAAGCGCGCCCTGGTGCCGCTGCTGCCTGCCAAGGAAGATTTCGCTTACACCGTGCGTGTGGTGTCGGAAATCACCGAGTCCAACGGCTCCTCGTCGATGGCTTCGGTCTGCGGCGGCTGCCTGGCCATGATGGACGCTGGTGTGCCCATGAAGGCGCACGTGGCTGGCATCGCCATGGGCCTGATCAAGCAAGACAACAAGTTCGCCGTGCTGACCGACATCCTGGGCGACGAAGATCACCTGGGCGACATGGACTTCAAGGTCGCTGGCACCACCTCGGGCATCACTGCCCTGCAGATGGACATCAAGATCCAAGGCATCACCAAGGAAATCATGCAAGTGGCACTGGCGCAAGCCAAGGAAGCTCGCCTGCACATCCTGGGCAAGATGGTCGAAGCCATGGGCACGGCCAACACCGAAGTCTCGGAGTTCGCACCTCGCCTCTACACCGTCAAGATCAATCAGGACAAGATCCGTGACCTGATCGGCAAGGGCGGCGCCACCATCCGTGGCCTGTGCGAAGAGACCGGTTGCCAGATCAACATCGCTGAAGACGGCACCGTCACGGTGGCTTCGTCCGACACGGCCAAGGCCGACCTGGCCCTGCAACGCATCAACGAGATCACCGCCGAGGTGGAAATCGGTGCAGTGTACGAAGGCCCTGTCACCAAGCTGTTTGACTTCGGTGCCCTGATTAACCTGCTGCCCGGCAAGGATGGTCTGCTGCACATCAGCCAGATCGCCCACGAGCGCGTTGAGAACGTGGCCGACTACCTGAAGGAAGGTCAAGTTGTCCGCGTCAAGGTCATGGAGACCGACGAGAAGGGCCGCATCAAGTTGTCCATGAAGGCCTTGCTGGAGCGCCCTGAAGGCATGCCTGAGCGCGAGGAGCGTGGTGACCGCGGCGACCGTGGTGATCGCGGCTCACGTGGCCCACGTGGCGATCGCGGCGACCGTGGTGCTGACCGCGGCCCTCGTGGTGACCGTGGTGATCGCGGCGACCGTGCACCTCGCGCCGATCAATCCGAAGGCGGTCAAGGCGGCGATGCCGTTGAAGGCCAGGCTCAGCAACAACAGCAGCAGTGAGCGTCATGAAGAAGCTGGTCGTTGGCAACTGGAAGCTGCACGGTGGTCGTGCCTTCAACGCGGAATTGATCCAGGGTTTGTTGGCAGCCGATCTGGCTGTCACAGCCCCTGGGGCTGACGTGGCCGTGTGCCCACCCTTCGTGTTTGTGGCCGATGTGGCCGCAAGCCTGCAGGGCAGTGCCATTGCCGTGGGTGTGCAAGACATCTCTGTGCAGGCGCAAGGTGCTTACACCGGTGAGGTCTCTGGCCCCATGGTGCGTGAGTTCGGTGTGACCTACGCCATCGTGGGCCACTCCGAGCGTCGCAGCTATCACTTCGAAAGCGACCAGTTGGTGGCTGACAAGGCCAAGGCGGCCTTGGCTCACGGCCTGGTGCCCATCGTTTGCGTGGGAGAGACCCTGCAAGAGCGTGAGTCCAACCAGACCGAAGCCGTGGTGGGCCGTCAGCTGGCGGCCGTGATCACCACCCTGGGTGATCAAATCACCCAAGTGGTGGTGGCCTATGAGCCCGTTTGGGCCATCGGCACCGGCAAGACCGCCACGCCCGAGCAAGCTCAGGCCGTTCATGCTTTCCTGCGTGCGCAGCTCAAGGCGGCTCATGCCGATGCGGCCAAGGTGCCTCTGCTTTACGGCGGCTCGGTCAAGCCCGACAACGCCGCCGTGTTGTTTGCCCAGGCCGACATCGACGGCGGCCTCATCGGCGGCGCAGCCCTCAAGGCTTCTGATTTCGCAGCGATTGCACGTGCCGCCTGAGTGGCGCGCTGCAACCCGCACAACAAGGTTTAGGAGACATTTTTCATGCAAGCAGTGATCACGCTGATCCTCATGGTGCAGATCGTGGCGGCCATCGCCATGATCGGCCTCGTGCTGGTGCAGCACGGCAAGGGTGCCGACATGGGCGCCTCCTTTGGCAGCGGTGCCTCCGGCAGCCTGTTTGGTGCCACGGGCAGTGCCAACTTCCTGTCGCGGTCCACCGCCGTGGCGGCCGCTGTGTTCTTCATGAGCACGCTGGCCTTGGCTTACTTTGGCAACCACCGCTCGGCTGCACAGCAAGGCAGCATCCTGGATCAGGCTGCAAGCGCACCTGCACTGGCGACGGGTGCCTCGGCCGCTGTCACTGCGCCTGCTGTGGCCCCATCTGCGGCTGCTTCTGGTGCCGCGCTGATCCCTACCAAGTGATCAGCCGGGTCGGGGCAGGGGTTCAGGCCCTTGCCACGCCCCCTGTGTTTTTGTGCGACACAACAATCGGTCTGAAAGCAGCGTTTCAAACAGAAAACGCAATGTTTCGGGTTAGAATGTGAGTCTTCGGTGAGCGAGCCTCATGCAAGCCGAAGCAAACAATAAGCAGGCTTTAGGGCTTGTATTGCCGACGTGGTGAAATTGGTAGACACGCTATCTTGAGGGGGTAGTGGCGAAAGCTGTGCGAGTTCGAGTCTCGCCGTCGGCACCAAAGAATTCAACAGAGTCTTCGTGTCACCCATGATCAACTGTGAGCATTCATTCCAGCTTGATCAAAGGTTCTACAGCGTCTGCTTCCCTTGCGGTTGTG
>JBEANX010000154.1:0-2568 GCA_041165245.1 Pseudomonadota bacterium | reverse complement strand
CCCTGCTGGACTTCATCGGTGCGCTTGAGGATGCCTTGGGGTGCAACGCCATCAAGGACTTCCAGCCCATACAGCCGGGCGATGTGGTGGCCACATTCGCCGACACCGCCAAGTTGGAAGGGTGGACGCATACCCGCCCTAGCACAGACATTGCGTTTGGGGTTGAGCAGTTTGTGCGCTGGTACAGGCACTATCACGAGGCATGACGCACGGGTCGAAGCGCCTGTGTGGGCTTTGACAAAATTCACGCCGGCATAGAAAACCAAGCGTATGCCACTACCCCTGTTTCCGGGGTAGTGTGGATACACTGCAGGGCCGCATCACCCATTGCTTGCATCAGCCGCCACGATGGCCGCAGACGCGGCACATCCGCCACCAAACTGGGGGCACTGTCGAGCAAAAATCAAAGCAGATCGGGGAAATGTGCGATATGCCCAATTCTATACGAAAACTCACGATTGTCCAGCAGCTTGCCTTGCATGAGCGTGCGCAAATGAAGCCCATGAGAGGGGTCGCCTGGATGTTTTCCTCCGCTTGGCAGGCGCTGAATGGCTTGAGTGAGGATCTGCGAAAGCGCGGGCCGATGGAATCCCTGCGCACGGCCGCGCGACTGTTTGGGGTGATGTTGCGTTACCCGGCGCATCAGGCTTGGATGAAGGTGATCGGCGGGCCGGCCACGAAGAAGGTGTTGGACGTTTATCCCCGCATTGCCTACCGACACTCAACGTCCTATCTTTTTTCCGGACTTTCTTGGGCTCAGCGGCTCGAACTGTTGAAGGCGCACTACGCCTTTCTCAATCGCGAGCATGACGCACGTTTTTTCAACAAAGTACTGGATGGTGGGCTTGACCTGCGGCGATGGGTGGCGGACGGCCACGAGTTCTCGATCTCGCTGTCTGGCCCTTGCACGGTTTCGCATCACCGCGAGGGCGAGCTGACTTTGGCATTCAACATGAGCGGCGTGGCTTTGTTCAAACTCGCGTTTTCAGTGGTGCCTGCCTCAGGCATTGCACTGGATGACGAGCAAAAGTTGGGGTGCTCGGAGCGGATGATTTATGTGGGTCAGGTCCAAGGCATGCTTGGGCAGTTTGATCTGATCTCTCAGGCCACCAAACTGTGCTTGGCCATCGCACCCCAGGATTTGCTCATGAGCGCGTTGGCAGGTCTTGCCCAAGCTTGGGGCATCAACCGTGTTTTGGGCGTGCGTGCAGACAGGCACTTGTCGGCTGGCTCCCTGATGCGACCCCCTCGATCGTTTGACTACACCGCATTTTGGGAGCGCTACCACGCAAGGCCATGCGCCAGCGGGCATCATGTGATGTGCCTTCCATTCGATGAAAAACCCATAGAGCAGATCGCAGCGCATCATCGCAATCGCACGCTCAAAAAGCGTCAATTCAAGCGCTCGGTGAGCAGTGACATCGCTGTGGTCATTGAGCAGTGGCGCTCCAGGTGAGCCATGCGCCCGCGTAGCCCACGTGGGCTTCAAGTCAGCCTCCAGGTCGCTGCGACAGACGGTGCGCCGAGTTCGTCTGGGGCAAGCGCCTTCAAAACCTTGAATAATATCAATTGACTTTTGATGTTGGTTGGTGATATAAACTCAAGGCCAACATGTGGTGGTACTTGCTGACGCGCTGTCGCCTTTTCCATGTTGGCCGTATCTCGCGACCTTTGTCGCCTTTTGGTCTGCAGAGCAGCAGCCAAGCGAGCCATTTGATGCTCACGCAGCTTGATCCAAGCCTGCGGTCCTGACTGAAAAAGATTTCAAACATTTCCATTCCCATGGGCAAGTACGTCGTTTCGCCCACGACACAGCAGACCGACTGCGGACGTTTCCGCGCTTCTTTCTCGGTCCATCGCTCCCAGGGCAACGGCAACTACTGCCGTGTGTTCCGATTTGACAAAACGTTTGCTTCCCGCGAAGCCGCCCGACTCTTTGCAGTCACACAGGGCTGGTTGCAAACGTGCATGCCGCATCCCCCCGCGTGCTGACGATCTGCTCACGGCAGGTCCACCCACAAACCCCCGTCGCCGCGGACTTCCGGTTCGCACACTCGCATCCTGATGATGCGTTCAAACGCAGAAAGGCTCTTTCCATGAGCAGCAAACTTTATGTGGGCAACCTGCCCTACTCCGTGACCGATACCAGCCTGAAAAGCAACTTTTCCGAGTTCGGTACCGTGAACTCTGCCAAGGTCATGATGGACCGTGACACCGGCAACTCCAAGGGCTTCGCCTTTGTTGAAATGGCTTCGCCCGAATTCGCGCAAGCCGCGATCACAGGCTTGAACGGCGTGTCCGTTGATGGCCGCGCGATCGTGGTCAGCTTGGCCCGCCCCCGCGAATCAGGCGGCGGCGCTCCTGGCGGTGCAGGCGGCTACAGCTCGGCTGGCTACGGCGGTAACAAGCGCTCGGACGTCGGCTATGGCACGGGCGGCCACGGTGGTGGTCGCTACTGATCCCAGCGGCTTCCCATGAAAAGACCGGCTCTTGTGAGTCGGTTTTTTTTCGCCCGGATCTGACTGGCGCGCCACGGGGCACTGAGGTTCAGACCATGCCCAGCCGGCT
>JBEANX010000153.1:0-2949 GCA_041165245.1 Pseudomonadota bacterium | reverse complement strand
TCTTTCGCGGCCTGGTGGGCGCGCTGCTTGTGACCCTCATGGCGCGACAGCAAGGCTTGTCGCTGCGCACCCGCCTGCCCATGGCCCACTTCTGGCGCGGCCTGGCCGGTGTCACTGCCCTGAGCCTGTGGTTCTATGCCATTGGCCATTTGCCCCTGGCCACAGCTGTCACCTTGAACTACATGTCCTCGGTGTGGATGGCCGTGTTCCTGATGCTGCGCCAGGTCTGGCGACGCTGGCGGGGCTCGGCCCACCAGGCCATTGACCTCAAACTCGTGGGCGCGGTGCTGCTGGGCTTTGTGGGCGTGATGCTGGTGCTGCAACCCACCTTGGAGCGCGAGCAATGGCTGGAAGGCCTGGTCGGCGTGGTCTCGGGCATGTTGGCCGCCTGGGCCTACCTGGAGGTGGCCAACCTGGGCCGCCAGGGCGAACACGAACACCGCGTGGTCTTTTACTTCTCGGTGTTTGGCACCTGTGCGGGCCTGATGATCATGGCCGCCGTGCATGGTGTGGGCCATGTGCCCTGGCCCTCGCCCTCCATGGCGACCTGGGGCTGGTTGCTGGGCATCGGTTTGTTCGCCACCGTGGCCCAACTGCTGATGACACGTGCCTATGCCAAGGGCCAGGCACTGGCCATGGCCAGCTTGCAATACCTGGGCATCGTGCATGCCTTTGTGCTGGGCGTGTGGCTGTTTGACGAGCCCCCACGGCTGCTGTCGGTGCTGGGCACCATGCTCATCGTTGTGGCTGGGATCGGGGCCAACCAGATGGGTCGCAGCATCAAAGATTGACGGGGCAGCCCAAGCCATGCAGCAGTGAGCGCAGCGTCAAGGTTTGCCGCGCTCGTGCCCCGCATGCGAGGGTTCCGAGGCAGACATCACCACGCTGGGCGCACCGTGCGAGAGCGAAGGGGCATCGTGCGAATGGTCATGTTCGATGAACTTGACGATCGATGCAATCATGCCCAGACCCGCGGCCAGCCAGAAGATCTGAGCGACCGTCTCACGCCAGCTCAAACGCTTTTGCAACTGCGGGATCAAGTCAGCCACGGCCACGTACACAAAGCTGCTGGCCGCCACCACCATCAGGTAAGGCAGGTATTGCTGCCAGGCGCCGATGAGCACATAACCCAGCACGCCGCCCACCACGGCCGCCATGCCTGAAATCGCGTTGTAGGCCAGGGCCCGTTTGCGGCTCAGGCCCGCGTTGATCAACACGATGTAATCACCCACCTCTTGCGGGATCTCGTGCGCAATGATGGCCGCCGCCGTGACAAAGCCCAGTTGGGGGTTGGCCATGAAAGCCGCCGCGATGATGATGCCGTCGCAAAAGTTGTGGATGCTGTCACCCACCAGCACGCTCAGGCCACCGCGGCCCGCCTGGTCGGCATCGAAGCCGTGGTGGTGGTCATGGTGGTCGTCTTCATGGTGGTGGCCATGGCGGTAGAGCTCAGCCTTCTCCAGCAGGAAGAAAAACATGAGGCCGCCCAACAGCGTGAGGAACAACTCATGCGGAGGCACGGCACTCTCAAAAGCCTCGGGCAGCACATGCAGCAAAGCTGTGCCCAGCAAAACGCCCGTGGACAAACTGACCAGGTGCTTGACGATCAGGCCCAGCAAAGGGGCCGACAAAGCCGCCGCCAAGACCACCGAAACCACGCCACCCAGGAAGGTCGCCAACAAAATGTATACAAGCGTCATTTGAGGATCTTAGCAATCCTGTCAAGAGAGCATGGCATGCTCGCACAAGCGCCCACCGTTGCCGGGACAATCCTGACCATGATCCGAGACACCCAAACTGCCCTGCCCACTGCCAAACGTTCCAACAACGGCTCCAAAAAGCCTGACCTTCTGGCCGCCATCGACATGGGCTCCAACAGCTTCAGACTGGAGTTGGCAGAGATCTCACAAGGCCGCTACAAGCGGGTGGATTACCTCAAGCAAACCGTGCGCCTGGGTGCAGGCCTCGATGCCGGGGGCATGCTCACCGAAGAAGCGGCACAGCGAGGCTTGAGCTGCCTGGCCACCTTTGCCCGGCGCCTCAAAGATTTTGATGCGTGCCAGGTGCGGGCTGTGGCCACGCAGACCTTGCGCGAGGCGCGCAACCGCGATGCCTTCCTGTTGCGCGCCAATGAGGCCCTGGGCTTTCCCATCGAAGTGATCTCTGGCCGCGAAGAAGCGCGCCTGATCTACCAAGGCGTGGCTCGGCTGCAACCCAGCGAGGTGCCGCGACTGGTGGTGGACATCGGCGGGCGCTCGACCGAGATGATCCTGGGCAAGGGTCGCACGTCCACCAAGACCGAATCCTTCCGCATTGGCAGCGTGAGCCTGTCGATGAAGCACTTTGGTGACGGCCGCTTCACCGAAGAGGCCTTCCGCGCCGCTCAGATCGAGGCTGGCGCTGAACTCGAAGAAGCTCTGCAGCCTTTTGCGCGCCACCATTGGCGTGAGGCTTTGGGCTCGTCGGGCACGGTCGGCGCCATCTCTCAGATCTTGCAAGCCAGCAGCATCACCGATGGCAGCATCACGCCCGAAGCGCTGCGCTGGTGCATCGAGCAGTGCATCAGTGCTGGCAGCCTGGAGGCATTGAGCCTGCCGGGCCTCAAGCCCGAGCGCAAGGCGGTGCTGGGCGGTGGCTTGTCCATCCTCTACACCCTGGCCATGCACTTCGACATCGAGGTCATGCGCCCTGCCAAAGGCGCTTTGCGCCAAGGCGTCATCTTTGACTTGGAAGACCGCCTGGAGGCCGCCCGCAACCACCGCCAGACCGACCCTCGCGAGGTCTCGGCGCGTGAGATGCAGCAGCGCTTTCATGTCGACATGGTGCAAGCCGACCGCGTCCGCAGGAAGTCAGCGAACCTGTGGCAAAGCCTGCATGAGGGCCGCGCCATCAAAGCTGCCGCAGCGCATGAGGAAGCCACGCGTGAGCTGGGTTGGGCCAGCTCGCTGC
>JBEANX010000152.1:0-10496 GCA_041165245.1 Pseudomonadota bacterium | reverse complement strand
TTTGGCGCCAAATTCAGGTGCGTTGGTTTTGCCAAAGATCAACAAGCCAGCTTCGCGCCAACGGCGCACCACGTCGCTGTCTTGCTTGGGCACGTGGCGGGGCATGACTTTGCTGCCGCCCGTGCTGGGCAGGCCGCCCACATCCTGGAAAAGGTCTTTGACGATGAAGGGCACGCCCACAAAAGGTGCCCCTGTGTGGGGAGGTGCAGCGCTGCGCTGGCGGGCGTCCTCATCCATGCGCAGCGTGAAGGCATTGAGCCTGGGCTGAACCTCATCAGCTCGGTGGCCGGCCAGGGCCAGTAGTTCGTGGGCTTGAACCTCGCCACGCCTGACCAGATCGGCCAGGGACAAGGCGTCGTGTTGGCGGTATTCGTGGAATTTCATCGGTGCAGAATAACTGCCATCCGTGCCACAAGTGCCTGGGCGATTTCCCGGTGTGGTCGAACCTTTTCGATGTCTTGTGCCGCCTGGGTGGCTGCCTCAGCCGCGTTCCATGCGGCTGAGGCAGCGGCCGGTGCAACATGGCGCTGCACCGGCCTTGGTGCATCAGTGATTGCAGCCGCAGTTGCCGGAGGAGCCGCCGCCGATTTGCAGATCAGCATTGACAGAGACGCTCACGTGGGCGCCCAGGCTCAAGGGCAGGGAGACCACGCCGACCAGGGTGCGGACGACGCCTGTGAGCAGGCCACCTTGGTGATGACCAGCGCCAGAAACTTGGGCGATTTGTTGAGTGTTGAGTGCGTGCATGTTGTGTCTCCGGTTGGATAGAGGTTATGGAAAATCGAGGCTGACCTGGCACATTGCAGGGCCCGCTGGCCTCACCGCCAGTTTCTCGTTGACGCTTGTTTTTCTTGTCCCCGCGCTTGCGGGGGGCTGGCGCGATCTGTGAAGTGAGCTTGCGTGCCTTGGTCCCTTCGCATCCACAGGGACCTTGATCGCGGGGCAGGTAAACCCTTCGAGAAGTGGTTTGCCCTCGCTGCCACCCTGCGCCTCGTTATGCACAGATAATCTGGCGCCACCACTGCCGCTGCCCGATGTCTTGCTCTGCCCGTCCCCCCATCACCTTTCCTGAGTCGCTGCCCGTCAGCGGCAAGCGCCTTGAGATCGAAGCCGCCCTGGCCGAGCACCAGGTCATCATCGTCTGCGGTGAGACGGGCTCGGGCAAGACCACGCAACTGCCCAAGATCGCCATGCAGATGGGGCGAGGTGGCTGGGGGCAGGTGCGAGACCCCAATGCGCCACGCCACCTGCGCCCCAAGCTGATCGGCCACACGCAGCCGCGCCGCATTGCGGCATCGAGCGTGGCCAAGCGCATCGCCGAAGAGCTCAACACGCCGCTGGGCGATGTGGTGGGCTACAAGGTGCGCTTTCAGGACCGCATCCAGCCGGGGGCCAGCGTCAAGTTGATGACCGACGGCATCTTGCTGGCCGAGACCCAGGGCGACCCCGACCTGCGCGCCTACGACACGATCATCATCGACGAGGCCCACGAGCGCAGCCTGAACATCGACTTCCTGCTGGGCTACCTGCGCCAGTTGCTGCCGCGCCGGCCTGACCTGAAGATCATCGTGACCTCGGCCACCATCGATGCCGACCGCTTTGCGCAGCACTTTGCATCGAGCAAAGGCCCCGCGCCGGTGATCATGGTCTCGGGCCGATTGTTCCCGGTCGAGCAGCGCTACCGCCCGTTTGAAGAAAGCCGCGAATATGGCTTGAACGAGGCCATCACCGACGCATCTGACGAGCTGTGGCGTGAAGGCAGCGGCGACATCCTGGTGTTCCTGCCTGGCGAGCGCGAGATCCGTGAGGCCGCAGACCACCTGCGCAAGCACTTTGCCAATCACCGCGTGCAGGCCAGCATCCTGCCGCTGTTTGCGCGCTTGAGCCAGCAGGAGCAGGACGAGGTCTTTCGCACCGGGGGCGGGCGGCGCATCGTGCTGGCCACCAATGTGGCCGAAACCTCGCTCACGGTGCCGGGCATCCGATACGTGATCGACGCCGGCGTGGCTCGCGTGAAGCGCTACAGCTTTCGCAACAAGGTCGAGCAACTGCAGGTCGAGCCGATCAGCCAGTCGTCGGCCAACCAGCGAGCAGGGCGCTGCGGCCGGGTGGCCAACGGCATCTGCATCCGTCTGTATGACGAGAAGGACTTCAACGCGCGCCCGCGCTTCACCGACCCCGAGATCTTGCGCAGCTCACTGGCTGGCGTGATCCTGCGCATGAAGTCGCTGCACCTGGGCCTGGTCGACGACTTCCCCTTCATCGAGCCACCCCTACGCAAGGCCATTGCCGACGGCTACCAGCTGCTCAATGAACTCGGCGCGGTCGACGACGACAACGAGATCACCCGGCTGGGCATGGACCTGGCTAGATTGCCGCTGGACCCTCGCGTGGGCCGCATGATCCTGGAGGCCAAAGACCGCCAGGCCCTGGACGAGGTGCTGGTGATTGCCGCCAGTCTGAGCGTGCAGGACGTGCGCGACCGCCCCATCGACCAGCAACAGCAGGCCGACACCAAGCACAAGCAGTTCGACGACGAGCGCTCGGAGTTCATGGGCACGCTCAAGCTGTGGAAGTGGCTGGACGAGTCGAGGGGAGGGCACGGGCACCATGAGCCTGGTGCGCCCGAGGTGCACAAGCTCAGCCACCGCAAATACGAATCCCTGCTGCGCGAGAACTACATCAACCCTCGCCGCGTGCGCGAGTGGAAGGACGTCTACAGCCAGCTGCACACCGTGGTGGCCGAACACAACTGGCGCCTCAACGCCAGCCCGGCCACGTATGAGCAGGTGCACCTGTCGCTGCTGGCGGGCCTCTTGGGCAACATCGGCTGCAAGAGCGACGACGAAGACTGGTACCTGGGCGCACGTGGCATCAAGTTCTACAAGCACCCTGGCGCCAACCTGAGCAAGAAGCCGGGCCGCTGGATCTTGTCGGCCGAGCTGGTCGAGACCACGCGCCTGTTTGGCCGCGGCATTGCCAACATCGATCAGGCCTGGCTGGTGCAGATGGGCGGCCACCTGCTCAAGAAGCAGCTCCTCGACCCCCATTGGGAGAAGAAGGCTGGTGAGGTGGTGGCCTTCGAGCGCGCCACCTTGTATGGGCTGGTGGTCTACAACAACAAGCGCATCAACTTTGGCTTGGTCGACCCCAAAGCCGCCCGCGAGATCTTCCTGCGTGAAGGCCTGGTGGGTGACGAGTGGGAAACGCGCCTGCCCTTCCTGGCCCACAACCGCAAGATGATCGCGCAGGTCGAGCAGCTCGAGCACAAGTCGCGCAGGCAGGACGTGCTGGTCGACGACCACCTGATCTTTGCTTTTTATGACGCCCAGATCCCGCCCGAGGTGATGAGCGGCGACAGCTTCGAGCGCTGGTACAAAGCGGCCAGCCGAGAGAACCCCAAGCTGCTCTACCTGAGCCGTGAAGAGCTCATGCGCCATGAGGCTGCGGGCATCACCAGCAGCGCCTTCCCCAAGGTGCTGCGCGTGGGCGGGGTGGACTGCGCCACTGCCTTCCTGCACCAGCCGGGCGATGCCCGTGACGGTGTGACCGTGACCGTGCCCATCTTCGCGCTCAACCAGGTCAGCGACGAGACCGGCGAATGGCTGGTGCCCGGCATGCTCAAGGACAAGGTGCTGGCCCTGGTCAAGAGCTTGCACCAGCGGCCGCGCTCACGGCTGGTGCCGCTGCCCGACTATGCGCAGTCGTTCGTGGACACGGCCGAGTTCGGCAAGGGCGGCCTCATGGACGTGCTGCTCAAGGCCGTGCGCGACAAGACCCAGTTGGATGTGAAGCGCGCCGATTTCAAGCTGGACATGCTCTCGCCCCACCTGTTCATGAACTACCTGGTGGTGGACGAACACGGCCGCCAGTTGGGCATGGGCCGCAACCTGCCCGCGCTCAAGGCCGAGCTGGGCTCGCTGGCCCGTGGGGCCTTTCAGGCTTTGGCGGCACTCAAGACGCAAGCCGTGGTCGACGCGGGCCCTTCTGGCCAGACCGTACCTGCTGAGCCCGCACCGTCGGGCAAGCCTGGTGGCCCGCAGCGCGTGCCAGGCTCGGGGCAAGGCAAAGGGCAGGGCGCCACACGTGCTGAGCAGGTTCGCCCTCGCGTCACCGCCATCCAGCCCCTCACCGACTGGACCTTTGGCGAGCTGCCCGAGCTCATGGAGATCTCCCGCGGTGGCCACACCCTGATTGGCTTTCCGGCTCTGGTCGACAAAGCCACGCACGTCGAGATCGAAGTGTTTGACGAGCCTGATGTGGCCGCCAACAAGCACCGTGTGGGTCTGCGCCGCCTGATCGCCCTGCAGATCAAGGAGCCGCTCAAATACCTTGAGAAGAACATCCCTGACCTGCAGAAAATGGCCATGGCCTTCATGCCCCTGGGCACCGTGGACGAACTGCGCGAGCAGATCATCGACATCGCCCTGGACCGCGCCTACCTGAACGACCCTTTGCCCACCAATGCCGCCGCCTTCAAGGCCCGCATCGAAGAAGGCCGCACCCGCCTGAACCTGATCGCCCAGGAAGTAGCCCGCCTGGCCGGTGGTGTACTGGTGGAATACGCCGCGGCTGCTCGAAAGCTCAAGGACGCGCGGCCCCCGAAAGACGTGCAAGAAGACGTGCAAGGCCAGCTGCAACGCCTCATGCCCAAGCGCTTTGTGGTGACCGCGCCCTATGCGCAGCTGCAGCACTACGCGCGCTACCTCAAGGCCATCACCCTGCGCCTGGACAAGCTCAAGGGCGACCCGGCCCGCGATGCCCAGCGCATGCTGGAGCTCAAGCCGCTCGACCAGCGCTACACCCGTCGCCTGGCCGAGCTCAAAGGCACGCACGACGCTCGCCTGGACGAATTCCGCTGGTTGCTCGAAGAGCTGCGCGTGAGCCTGTTTGCTCAGGAATTGCGCACACCCCAGCCCGTGAGCATCAAGCGCCTGGAAAAAGTCTGGCAACAAATGCAGACTTGATGACGACAGGCTTGAAAATGATCAAATTCTCGGTATAGAATTCAATTCTTGTTCGGGGCGTAGCGCAGCCTGGTAGCGCATCTGCTTTGGGAGCAGAGGGTCGTGAGTTCGAATCCCACCGCCCCGACCAAAAAATTCGACGGCTCAGCATCTTTGGTGCTGGGCCGTTTTGTTTTGTGCGCCTGCCTCTACAGGGTCAATGGCACCACGGTGGCCTTGCCACTCAAGATTGGGCCACACAAGATCTTGTAGCCATCGGCATCAAACCCTGCGGCCACTTGGTCCAGCGCTCGCGCTTCTTCAAGGCTCTGCGCCTTGCCCAGGTAACACCAGTTGCGCACCACCAGGTGCTCACTCAGGCCATGGCCTTCTTCCACGATGGCCACCGCGCCAGGGTAGGGCCAACAGGCCACACGCAAGCGTTCCATGGCAGCTCGCATGCGCGCCTGGTGTTCATGCCCGCTTTCCTTGCCCGCACAAGCGCCCGCGCATTTGTTCACCATCGCCCTGAAGCACGGCCTGCCGGGCGTGGGCTTTTCCAGGCCCAGCAAGCCCAGGCACAGGCGGTGCTCGTCGGCCAGTTGCATCAAGCCCTCGCGGGCCGCACGGGGGCTGCGGTACAGGCCGTGCAGGTGCTGCGCTTGGGCAAAGTTCACCTCTTGGGTGGAGACCACCACCGGCACATCGCCTTGTGCACTCGGCTGGAGTTGCCAGGCACACAGCTGCCGGTTGCGCCTGAGGCGCTGGTTTTTGAGCGGCTGGCGCTCCTTGATGAGTTGGGCTTCCAGCAAGAGGGCGCCGATCTCACCGGCCGTGCGGGTGTGGCTGATGCAGCGCGTCTGGCGCAGCAGCCGGGCCTCGTCGGCATTGCGCAAGTGGGCCAGCACGCGGCTGCGGATGTTCACGCTCTTGCCGATGTAAAGCGGCAAATCGCCTTCGCCAAGGAAGAAGTAAACGCCTGGCGCCTGGGGCAGGTCGCCAATCGTTTCCCGCAGGTGTTCGGGGTATTGGTAGAGCTCAGATTCCATCATTCGCATGGCCTGCATGATGGCGGTTTTTGAGGGCACCCTGGCCCTTCCTGGCACCGTCAGATGGCTTGAGACCCCCATGTACAATCGTTGCAAAGGTCCTGTTTCAGGGGCCATGGCCCCATCAAGTTCGCAAGGTGGGATCCATTCATGTCACATGGCCAGTCGCTGCAAGGTGCTGGCCTTTGTTGTTGATGAGCCCGTCCAAACCCCCACAGCCCGAGGTCTATTTGCCACCGTCTGAAGAAGGGCAGTTCAACCCGCGTGTGCCCGGGGTTGATTACGGCGTGCTGGACCAACTGCTGGGTTACAGCGTGCGCCGCGCGCAGATCCTCATGTACGAGGATTTCATCGCCTCGATGGCCCCATGGCAGATCACGCCACCGCGGTTTTCGGCGCTGGTGATCATCTCGCGCAACGCGGGCCTCAAGCTCACCGAGTTGGCCAACATCCTGGGCATTGCACGTTCAGGCGCAGTGGCCTTGATCGATTCCCTGGAGGGTCTGGCCTATGTGGAGCGCCGCCCCAGCCCCACCGACCGCCGCGCACTGGGCCTGTTCATGACGCCCAAAGGCGAGCAAGACTTGCTGGCCATCATCGAAGCGGTGCAGGCCCATGACAGGCGCGCAGCCGGCAGCCTCACGCCTGAAGAATTCGCCCAGCTCAACCTGCTGTTGTCCAAAGTGATGACCGGCTTGCCACAGCCTTGAGGCGAAGGCAGCACTCCCTGGTGACACCCCCATGAGCCACACCAAGCAAAGCCCGTCGCAAAGCCCGTTCTATGCCCACCTCTCGCGCCTGCGCTTCATCAAGCGTTGGGGCTTGATGCGCAATGCCGTGGAAGAAGACGTGGCGCAGCACAGCTGGGAAGTGGCCGTGCTGGCCCATGCCCTGGCCGTGATCCGCCGCGATGTGCTGGGCGGGCAGATCGACCCCAACTCGGTGGCCACGCGGGCGCTCTTTCACGACGCCACCGAGGCCATCACGGGTGACTTGCCCACGCCGGTGAAGTACTCGCCCGCCATGCGCCAGGCCACTTCGCATTTGGAAGACGAAGTGGGCCGCGAAATGGTGGCCTTGTTGCCCGAGCCTTTGCGCGCCACGTTGAAGTCCACCATGGACCACACCGAGTGGCCCGACGACGAAGCCCAGCTGGTCAAGGCCGCTGACCGCCTGGCCGCCTGGCTCAAATGCAAGGCCGAGCTGCGCTATGGCAACCGCGAATTCGAGCAAGCGGCCCAGCAGATCGAGCGCAAGATCCACGAGCACATGCTGCCCGAGGTGCGCTACTTCCTCGAAACCTTCGGCCCCGGTTACGACCTGACGCTTGATTCCTTGATGCGTGGCGACTGAGCCCTTGGCTTACCTGCGCATCACGCCCCTTTGAAAGTTTGTTGTGTTCAAGAACCTGACCGTTTACCGCATTGGCCCCGAGTGGGCGCCTGACCTGGCCACCATCGACGACCAACTGGGCAAAGCCCGCTTTGTGCCTTGTGGTGCCACGCAGCAAAAGTCATTCGGCTGGGTCGAGCCCCGTGGGCACGAGCATGGCCCCTTGATCGAATCCATCGGCGGCCAATGGGTCGTCAAGCTCATGACCGAGCAGCGTGTGGTACCTGGCTCGGTGGTCAAGCGCCGGGTCGATGAAATGGCCGAGCAGATCGAGCAGACCACCGGCCGCAAGCCGGGCAAGAAGCTCAGCAAGGAGCTCAAGGAGCAGGCCTTGCTGGAGCTGCTGCCCATGGCCTTCACCAAGCAGTCAGGCACGCTGGTGTGGATCGATGCCAAAGAGCGCCTGCTCTATGTCGATGCCTCCAGCATGGGCCGGGCCGATGACGTGGCCTCCACCCTGGTCAAGACACTCGACGGCCAGCTCTCGGTGCAGCAATTCCACACGGCCGAATCACCCGCCGCTTGCATGTCGGCTTGGCTCAAGGATGGTGAGCCGCCCGCAGGCTTCACCATCGACCGCGAGTGCGAGCTCAAGTCGTCTGACGAGCAAAAGTCGGTGGTGCGATATGCCCGCCATCGCCTGGACACCGAAGAGGTGCGCCAGCACATCCTCACGGGCAAAACGCCGACCAAGTTGGCCATGAGCTGGCGCGATCGGGTGTCCTTCATCCTGACCGAGACCATGCAGGTCAAAAAGCTGGCCTTGCTGGATGTGGTGATGGAAGCGCACAAGGGCTCGAACAAACCGCCCAAGGACGAGGCCTTTGATGCCGACGTGGCCATCGCCACTGGCGAGTTGTGCCAGCTCATGCCTGAGTTGTTCGAAGCCCTGGGTGGCGAGCAAGTGATGGGCGGGGGCTTGCCCACCGTGGGTGTGGCGGCCAGCGTGAATGCGGCGGCCCCGGCGGCGCCTGTGGTGCACAGCACCAGCAGCTCGTCGGCACCCGCGGCCGATGCAGAGCCGGCGCCCTGGGACTGAAGGTTTTCAGCCGCGCCCCTAGGCCCCTGCATCAGGCGGCTGTGGGATCAAGCAGCCTTGGGCGCCAGCACCTGCAGCAGCCAGGCGTTGATGTCGGCAATCTCTTGCGGGCACACCGAGTGCGGCATGGGGTAGTCGTGCCATTGAACGTTGTAGCCCAGCGCCTCGAGCTGGTCTCGGGCTGCAAGGCCGCGAGCGGGCACCACCACATCGTCGTGCGTGCCGTGGGCCAGGAAGATGGGCGTGTGCTGGTTGGCGCTGCTGCGCTCGGCCGCTGTGGACTCTGGCAAGGGCAGGTAACCAGAGAGGCACACCAGCGCAGCCAAGGCCTCGGGGTGGCGCAGGCCGGACATCAAAGTCATGGCGCAGCCTTGCGAAAAGCCCATCAACACGATGCGTGAGGCCGGCACACCGCGGGACACCTCACGTGCGATCAAGGCCTCGATGGCTCGCTGTGATTGGCGCAGCCCGGCTTCGTCTTCCACGCGGCCACCATGGCTGGTGGGGATGATGTCGTACCAGGCGCGCATCTCGTAGCCGCCGTTGAGCGTCACGGGCATCACGGGCGCATGGGGGAACACGAACCGCACGCCACCGAGGGCGCTCAGGTCGAGCTCGTCACAGATGGGCACGAAATCATGTCCGTCGGCGCCCAAGCCATGCAACACGATGATGCTGAACTGGGGGTGGGGCGCGGTCTCGATCTCGAGGGCTTCAAGGGTTTGGGCTGTCATGGCCTGACTCTAGCAGCGTGGCTTGTCAGCGCAAGCCATCAAGGCAGGCCCTCACCTCAGATGCGGCCACACCAACAGCCACACCGAGGTGGTCGCCAGCATCCAGGCGAACAGGCTGCGCATCTTCTTTTCTGGCAATCGGGTGGCCAGGGCCACGCCACTGGAGACGGTGAACATGCCGCTCAAGGCCATGGGCAGGCCCAAGGCCCAGTCCACTTGGCCCGCAGAGGCATAGCTGCCCAACGCGATGACCGAGCTGGGCGCGACCAGCGCCAGCGACAAGCTTTGCGCCATCGCTTGCCGCTGCCCGAACCAGGCGGTGAGCAATGGCGTGGCCACCAAGCCGCCACCAATGCCCAGCAGGCCCATGCTGCTGCCTCCGACCACGCCCACCAGCGGGATCCAACGCGGGCTCAGCTTGGGGTTTGACAGCTCAGTCGGTGTGGCCGGGCGTGCCCGCATCTGTTGCAGCATGCGCAGCGCGATCAGCAAGAGGCACACGCTGAACACGCTTCGCAAGGTGTCGGGGTGCAAGCCATGTGCAAAGTGCGCCACCACGCCTGTGGTGAGGCTGGCCAGCAGGCCAATGCCGAGCACCCTTGACTTGGGCGCGGGGTTCTTGAGGCTGTAGCGCCACCAGCCGATCAAGAGGTTGGGCACCATCATCACCAGGGCCGTGCCCTGCGCCTGGGCCTGCTCCATGCCCCCCAGCAGCACCAGGGCCGGGATGGCGATGATGCCCCCGCCGATGCCGAACACACCGCCGAAAAAGCCCAAGGCAGCGCCCATCCCCAGGGAAGGCAGCAGGTGCAACACTTGGGTGAATGACCAAGGCGAAGCCAGGGCGCTGCTCAGCGCAAGGGGCCCATTGGCGAGGAGGGAAGACATGCACCCATTGTGTGAATTGCTTTACGTGGCATCAATGGTCTGAATTTCATTTGATTCATGCGTTCATTGCACGAATGGAGGTGGCCTCATAAGATGCCGCCATGAGCACCTTGCCGGACCTCAGCTTTTTTGCCACCGTGGCCCGCCACCCCAGCTTGGCCGCTGCGGCGCCTGATTTGGGCCTGAGCGCTCCGGCCGTGAGCCGCCGCCTGGCCGCGCTGGAACAACGCCTGGGCGTGCGCCTGCTCAACCGCACCACGCGCCGCCTGAGCCTCACGCCCGAAGGCGAGCGCTACCTGGAAGAGGGCGAGCGCCTTTTGCGCGAGGTGGACAGTCTGGAGCGCTCGCTGGCTGCCAGCCGCGATGAGCCGCGCGGGCTCTTGCGCATCAATGCCACTTTCGGGTTTGGGCGAAGGCACCTGGCGCCGGCCATCTCGGCCTTTGTGAA